>CAZHPX010000009.1:0-12976 GCA_964534785.1 uncultured Desulfobulbaceae bacterium
GACGGGGCAGAATTGTTCTTCCCGATGTCGGTATGCAGATTTTGAATGGGAGAATACGCCAGCTTCAGGTCATGCTGGCACCGATTTTCAATGCGGGGTTTGATCCTGATCGGCATGAATATTTTGAGTCTGATCCGGATAAAATAAAATTTGCTGCAAGTAAGGATGAACTGCAGGACCGATGGCGGTTAATCTTGAAAATGCAGGTAATTAATGAATATCTTGTCCAGGTTGAGAAGGATAACAAAAAAAGGGAACAGGATAATCTTAAAAAAGCGGTTATACCAGCATCCGTAACCGCAACACCCCTTTGGCAGGAGGCTATGGAAACGGTAAAAAAAAGAAATCTCCGCCATTTAGACCGCCTTCTCAAGTCATCCCGCCAGGATCATTATGACCGGTATTTTGATTCAATAGTCGGGGCATTTGATCCCCATACCAGTTACCTGCCACCCCGGTCCAGAGAAGATTTTGATATTCATATGTCCGGCTCCCTTGAAGGGATAGGTGCCTTGTTACGGGAAGAAGATGGCCATATAAAGGTTATCAGAATCATCCCGGGCAGTGCATCAGAGCGGCAGGGGTCCCTGGGGCCGGAAGATATTATTCTCTCTGTTGCAGAAAAAGGCGGTGAGCCTGTTGATATCAGTGAAATGCGTATTCGGGAAGCTGTTGGATATATTCGCGGCCCCAGGGGAAGTGAGGTGATATTGACTGTTCTTAAGCCTGACGGCACCAGGAAGGTCATTCCAATAGTTCGGGATGTGGTTAAGATAGAAGAGAGTTATGTCAGATCGACCATCCTCAAAGAAAATTCAGGTCTTAAAACCGGCTACATTAAAATTCCAAGTTTTTATCGTGATTTTACTGCCCAGAGAACGGGTATCCAGGGGAGAAATGTAACCGATGATACCCGCAGTGCCATTGTTAAGCTGAAAAAAGCAGGTATTGATGCTTTAATTGTTGATCTCCGTAATGATGGGGGTGGTGCCTTAATTGATGCGGTTGAAATTTCGGGACTGTTTCTGCCGGGTGGTCCGGTGGTTCAGGTCAGAGATTTTGAAGGGAATGTCAGGGTTCTTGAAGATACGGACAAAACAGTACTTTATGACGGGCCGCTCATTATTCTCGTCAATCAGTTTTCGGCTTCAGCTTCTGAAATAATGGCCGCTGTCCTTCAGGATTATAACCGGGCTTTAATTATCGGCAGCCTGCACACCCATGGCAAGGGAACGGTTCAGGCTCTGCTTGATTTAAATCGTCACCTGCCCATTTTTCATTTTAAGAAATATGACGACCTTGGTGCACTCAAGGTTACAATCCAGAAGTTTTACAGGGTTACCGGCGGTTCAGTTCAGTACAAGGGGGTTGAGCCGGATATTATTGCCCCAAGTATGTTTGATTACTTAGAAATAGGAGAGAGGTATCTCGATAATTCCCTCCCCTGGAGTACAATTAAACCTGTAGAACATGAACAGTGGCAGGGGAGCAGATTTGACAGGGCGAAAGTAACAACCCTGGGTACTGACTGGATAGACAATAATAAAATGTTTGCCAAAATAGAAAAAGAAGCACTCAGGGGAAAAGAGAGGAGGGAGCAGAGCAGAATCAGTATATCTATATCGGCAATTAAAAAGGACAGGGAAGAGGCTGAAAGGATAAAAGAGGAAGCCATTGCTGTCGGAATTATTGATCGTGATGATATTGAGGATAGTGGTGCAGGTAAAGAAAGAAAGAGCCTTAAAGAGAAACTTGCCGATGACCCCCTTGTTGATCTGTCATTGTTTCTTATTGATCATCAGTCCGCTTTTTGTAAAGAAAATGATAAGGGCAGCCAATGACCCTGCAAAAAATAATCTCCCCTCGTCCCACCAGTGCGGTGGGACGGTGTCCGTATCAGAAGACAGAAGACAAAATAACCAGCTTTCTATCCTCTATCCTCTGTCTTCTGATTTCTGTCTTCTGCGTATTCCCATGGACGATTTACACTTTAAATACAGCTTAAACTCAAGATACCAGGCTGTTTACTTCTGAGTAATTATGTCTAATATCCAGACTGGTGACTTTTTCTCTTGAAAATAGGTTGTAATAATGATAGAGGTTGTCCGTATGAATAGTCATTCATTTTTCAGGCAAATAGTGCTGGAATGATGAAGTTTCTAAGAAAAATATTTTAGTCGGCAGGGTTTTTCTGCCCGAACGGCATTTTGCTTACCCCAATCCTTACAGTCTTTGGAGATCAAATGGAGCTGACGGAAGCTTTTGAGAAAAAAGAACAGGATATTCTGGCAAGCTGGATTGACAAAACGCTTGACAGTTATGTTTCCTCAAGTTTTTTCAAACAGTCTGCCGACAGGTTCGCCAATCCGGTTGGAGCAAATATAAAGGATGGGTTTACCCGTATTTACAAGCTTCTCATCAACAATGCAGATCTGGAGGAAATGAAATCACCTCTTGATCAACTTATTCGAATTCGTGCTGTCCAGGAATTTACCCCTGCCCAGGCCGTTGTTCCGATCATGGAGCTTAAATGGGTTGTCAGGCAGATTTTTTCATCTGATAAAAAAATGAGGGTTCTTTTGAGTCAGCTTGACTCTTTTGACTGTGCTGTTGATCGGCTCACCCTTATGGCTTTTGATATCTATTCAGAATGCCGGGAACAGTTGTACCGTAACCGGGTTAGGGAGCTGAAAAGCGGCAGGTATATCCTTACAGATTCAGCCTGTGCCTCGTCGATGATTAAAGAAAATCAGCAGGAGATTACCCGGTTTACTGACTTGTCCGGCACCTGATGACAGGTTAGCAAGGGACAAGTAAGATGGTATATACAGACATCATCAACGTAATTTAAATTAATGTTAAATTTTGGACACATTGTGTAATTTTCCGGTATCGTCCTGTCAGTACGATTATAAACATCACAGGCCATCGTAAGGTTTGCGAGGTCTGTAAAAAAGTCACTCAAGGCTTTTATAATACCATAGAAAGGTTCATGTTGCAGGCAGACATGGAAATCGTAATGTTCTTATTTGTTTAACTTGAAGCGAGGGGTTGAATCAATGAAGTATACCTACCCGTTGGGGGCTGTTATTGCCTTGATATTGTTTGCGTGGATAGGGTCCAGCATTCCGGGGATGCAGTACTTTTTCGGAGTCCTTATACCCTATTTGGCCATGGCTATATTCATAGGCGGGTTCTGTTATAAGGTCATCCAGTGGGCTAAATCTCCGGTACCATTCAAAATTCCCACAACCTGTGGTCAGGCTCGTTCTCTGCCCTGGATTAAACATGATGTTATTGATGCTCCGGACAACACTCTCCAGGTTGTTGCAAGGATGTTTATGGAGATTGTCCTTTTTCGTTCTCTCTGGAAAAATACCAAGGCATCTGTATATGACGGTCCCAAGGTAACCTATGAGTCAAGCAAATGGCTGTGGGTGTTTGCCTTGATGTTTCATTACGGTTTTCTCGTGGTTGTCACCAGGCATATGAGGTTGTTCCTCGATCCGATTCCCGTTCCTCTTGTCTGGTTAGGACATTTTGACAGCATTTTCCATATTGGGGTGCCTCCTGTATATATAAGTAGTTTAGCCCTTCTCGGCGGACTACTCTTCCTCTTTGGCCGTCGGTTTGCTAACAGACAGGTGCGTTATATTTCCCTTGCCAATGATTTTTTCCCTCTTTTTCTTATCCTGGGAATTGTCATTACCGGTATCCTGATGCGGATGTTTATCCGTACGGATATTGATCTCGTTGCCATCAAGCAACTGGGCATGGGACTGGTTACATTTTCACCCGCCATTATTGGGGATATAGGAGCCATTTTTTATATTCATTTCTTTCTTGTCTGTGTGTTGCTGGCCTATTTCCCATTTTCCAAGCTGATGCACATGGGGGGTGTTTTCTTAAGTCCAACCCGAAACATGGCCAATGACAGCCGTATGCGTCGCCATATCAACCCATGGAATCCTGATATCAAGCCGCATTCTTATGCTGATTACGAAGATGAATTCCGTGAGGATATGGTTGAGCAGGGTATTCCTGTGGATAAGCCTCTTGCAGAAAAAGATGCTGGAGAGAAAGCTTAAACGACAAAAAACGGCGTAGTTAGAGCAAACCATTAATAGAAGAAGGGTAAAAAAATGGCAGTGGTAAAGGTAGACAAGTTGGCAAAAAGCGTGGTTCAAGGGCCGTCGCTGATGACTGGCTCAAATCCGACCATGGACTGGATGGATGTCCCGGTTGTGTTTAAGCCCGGCAATTATGCGTACACGACCAAGCCGGAGAAACTTAAATATCTTGATAGTCAGCAGGGGGTCAGTTTTCCCAATGCCCGGGAATGGAATCCTGATGACGATGACTGGAAGCTTCCTGAAGACTGGAAGGAGATTATAATCAATGGCCTGGCAGAGCGGCTTGAAAAATTTCGTTCATTGAAAATTTTCATGGACTGTTGTGTCCGTTGCGGTGCCTGTTCAGATAAATGTCATTTCTTCCTTGGAACCGGTGATCCCAAAAACATGCCGGTTTTGAGAGCTGAGCTGCTTCGCTCTGTTTATCGGAAGGAATTTACCAAAGCCGGTAAAATACTCGGCAGGCTCGCCGGGGGACGGGAAATGACCGTTGCTGTCCTGAAAGAGTGGTTCATGTATGCTTATCAATGTACCGAGTGTCGTCGTTGTTCAGTTTTCTGTCCGTACGGGATTGATACTGCAGAAATAACCATGATGCTCAGAGAGCTTCTCCATCTTGTTGGTTGCGGAATTAACTGGGCCATGGAACCTGTGGCCAACTCCAATCGTACCGGTAACCATATGGGGCTTACTCCCCAGGCCTTTAAGGGTAATGTCGAATTCCTTTGCGAGGATATCGAGGGGCTTACCGGTATTCATATTGAACCGACTTTCAACCGCAGGGGAGCAGAAATTCTCTTTGTTACTCCGTCTGCGGATGTCTTTGCCGAGCCCGGCTTATTCACCTGCATGGGCTATTTGCTTCTCTTTGAAGCCATAGGTCTTGACTATACCTGGTCAACCTATGCTTCCGAAGGTGGTAACTTTGGTCTCTTCACCTCCAACGAGATGATGAAGAAGCTCAATGCCAAGATGTATGCTGAGGCTAAACGGCTTGGGGTCAAATGGATTATTGGCGGTGAATGCGGGCATATGTGGCGGGTTATTCACCAGTACATGGACACCATGAATGGACCGACTGACTTTCTGGAAATACCAAAATCCCCGATCACTGGCACTGTCTTTGAAAATGCGGCCTCTACCAAAATGGTTCATATCTCTGAGTTCATCGCTGACCTGATTAAAGAGGGAAAAATCAAACTTGATAAGAGCCGTAACGATCATGTCAAGGCTACCTTCCACGACTCATGTAACCCTGCCCGGGCCATGGGACTTCTTGAAGAACCACGATATATCCTCGATAGTACCCTTAATTACTGGCGGGAAATGCCGGAAAACACCATTCGGGAAAAAACTTTCTGTTGTGGTTCAGGTACGGCTCTCAACACCGACGAAATAATGGAGTTACGGATGCGTGCTGGTTTTCCCCGGGCAAATGCGGTGCGTTTTGCCGCGGATAAATACGCTCTCAATACCCTTGCCTGTGTATGTGCCATTGATCGTGCTACCCTGACAACCCTGATGGATTACTGGAATCCTGATATCCAGGTCTGCGGGTTGACGGAATTGGTTGGTAACGCTTTGGTTATAGATGGAGAAAAAAGAGCTGATCTCCCCGAAGGTCTTCGGACCATGCTTTTTTAAAAAATTTAGGTTTATGGCAGGAGTGGAGGAAAAACAATGTATGACAGCGGTAAAATAATTCCGGGACTTATTATTTTTGTCCTGTTTGTTACCTTTCCTGTCTGGTATAACCACGGTGATGCCGGGGAAGTACCAGAGCTGGAGATGCCAAAGAAAGCCCAGCAATGCGTGCTGCCTGCGGCTGAAATGCGGGCTAAGCACATGCAGCTTCTTGACGAGTGGCGCGATGATGCCTTAAGAAGAGGAGAGCGGGGGTTTACTGTCCAGATTGGCGATCAGATGTTTCAGAAGGGGTTGACCACTACCTGTATGGAGTGTCATACCAGCTATCAACGATTCTGTAATGAATGTCATGAATATGTAGCGGTCAAGGTGTATTGCTGGGAGTGTCATGTCGCTCCTGTTGACTGAGGGGATATTAAAAATGGATAACAAGAGAAGAAATTTCCTTAAAATTGCTGGTGTGGGTACTCTCGCAGGCCTGGGTGGTCCCGCCGTGTTTGATCGGTTTATTTCGGGAACCGTGCCAGTTGGTGCCGAGGCGGCTGGTGGGGAAAAAGACGATAAAGGCATTGTTACCGGCAGACGGCTTGGCATGGTTGTTGACTTGCGAAAATTCCATGATCAGCCTGAACTTCTGGTAAAAGTGGAACAGGCTTGTCATCAGCATCATAATGTCCCTGATTTTCCTGATAAGAAGAACGAGATCAAGTGGATCTGGCCGGTCAAATTCAAAAATGCCTTTCCTTACAAGAGCAAGCTCTATAAAGACGAGGATACAAAAAAAGGGATGGTTCCGGTATTCTGTAATCAATGTGATACTCCTCCCTGCGTGAAGGTATGCCCGACCAAGGCAACTTTCGTAGACAAAGACGGCATTATTGCCATGGACTATCATCGCTGTATTGGTTGCCGGTTCTGTATGGTTGGCTGTCCTTACGGAATGAGGAGCTTTAACTGGTTTGATCCGAGAAAGGCACTTAACATGAAAAAAATAAACCCGGACATGCCAACCAGGGGGCGAGGGGTGGTTGAGAAATGCAACTTCTGTGCAGATCTTATCGGGCTTGGCAAGATGCCCAAATGTGTTGAAGCATGTGGCGATACCAAGGCTATGACTTTTGGTGACCTGAACGATCCTGATTCTGAAATTAGAAAAGTTCTAAGAGAAAATTTCACCATTCAAAGAAATCCCACTTTGGGAACCTATCCATCTGTATTCTATATCGTGTGAGGTCGCCATGTTTGAAAAAGCATTAAAAGGAAACTCGTATTACTGGATGTGGCTGGCCTTTCTTGGGTTGCTGATGGGCATTGCCGTTATTTGTTACCTGCGTCAGTATTTCCTTGGTCTTGGTATGACCGGGATGAGCAGAGATGTCCCCTGGGGTATATACATTGCCCAGTTCACCTTTCTGGTCGGGGTTGCTGCCGGTGGGGTTATGCTGGTGCTTCCTTATTATGTGCATAATTTCAAGGAATTTGGCAAGATTACCATTCTCGGCGAGTTTCTTGCTATTTCTGCTATTATTATGTGCCTGGCCTTTATTGTGGTTGATCTTGGCCGCCCTTTAAGCATGCTGAATATTATTCTCTTTGCTCAACCTAAATCAATGCTGTTCTATGACATGATTGTCTTGAACGCTTATCTTTTTGTTAATATCCTCTGTGCCTGGGTTATTCTCACTGCGGAGCGAAAACAAATCGCACCACCCAAGTGGATATATTTCTTTGTCTTTCTTTCCATACCACTTGCGGTTTCTATCCATACTGTTACGGCAATGCTCTACTGTGGTCTCACCGGTCGGCATTTCTGGTTGACTGCCATTGTTGCTCCCCGATTTCTTGCCTCTGCTTTTGCTGCCGGACCCGCCCTGATTGTGGTTGTTGCCCTTATTTTAAAAAGAGTGGCTAATTTTGATGCCGGTCGAAAGGCATTGGACAAGATGATTACGATTATAGTTTATGCTACTCTGATCAATGTCTTTTTTGTTGGTATGGAATTTTTTGTCGGCTATTATTCTGGTATGCCCAGTAAGATATACACCCTCCAGTATCAGTTTTTTGGTCTTGAGATGGACGGTCAGGTTTATAACAACCTTGTGCCTTTTATGTGGGGATTTGTGGTCTTGATAATTGCAGGGCTTGCAGTCCTTACCACCCCTTACACAAGAAAACATAAAAATGATATCTGGATAGGGCTTGGTTGTGCAGCAATTTTCTTTGCCGGCTGGCTTGACAAGGGAATCGGTTTTGTGCTTGGTGGGTTTGTTCCAACACCTCTGCATACGGTTACAGAGTATACTCCTCATATCAATGAGATCTTGATCACCGTTGGTATCTGGGCAATGGGAGCTTTTATCCTGACAGTCTTATACAAAATAGCACTCGGTGTCCATCATGAGGTGAACAATTAGAATGATTTTCTGGTTATAAATCGGGAGTGTTTTTTTTATTCCCGCTAAGAGATGATTAGAAAAAAAGTCCCCTGTTAGATATTATAGCAGGGGATTTT
Source organism: uncultured Desulfobulbaceae bacterium (assembly GCA_964534785.1). GTDB lineage: Bacteria > Desulfobacterota > Desulfobulbia > Desulfobulbales > Desulfobulbaceae > DRLX01. The sequence continues at coordinate 8,293 of CAZHPX010000009.1, forward strand.
TTTATGGAAATGGTATGATTTTATTGTTTCAAGCTTCGTTAACATCATTTAGTAACCGTTCACCACAGGTGCTGATTTACGAAAAACTTAGACCTGTAAGTGTTTACCAGTGTACAGAAAATATGAATACGAATGAAAACTGATAAAACAAATCAGCAAAGATTGCAGCAGGCAGCATCACAGACATCTTTGAAGGTTGAGGCCGCCATGGGGGTCGACCTTGACGAATCACTTACCGGTTGTGACCCCATGTTGGCCGAGGTGCTTGAATATGCATTATTTGGCGGCGGCAAACGAATCCGTCCTCTGCTGGCGGTTTTGTCTTCGGCAGTATGCGGCCGCAGAGAGGAAGGGATTTATCTGCTTGCCGCTGCCCTGGAATATCTGCATGTGGCCACTTTGATTCATGATGATGTCATTGACCATGCTGATGAGCGCAGAGGCCGCCCTTCCGTGGTTGAAAAACATGGAATCGCGGCGGCCATCCTTGCCGGTGACTGGCTCCATGCCCGGGCCATGCATCTCGTTGGCCGCTTGACCGGAGATGCCGGATTAACCGTGTTCTGCCGGACAACCGGGGCCATGGTGGACGGAGAATTCCTCCAGATTCGTTATACCGGAAATCCTGATCTTGGTGAAGATGAGTATTTTGCAGTTATTGATAGAAAAACAGCAAGCCTGATCAGCTCCACCTGTATCCTTGGCGGTCTGTATGGCGGGGCAGGGCAGGTTGAGTTAACTGCTCTTGGAGATTATGGAAAAAAGGTCGGAACCGCCTTTCAGGTGGTTGATGACCTCCTTGATTATCTTGGTGACAGTGACCAGACCGGAAAACAGGTGGGTAATGATTTTGCAGAAGGTAAGATGACCCTTCCTTTGATTATCGCCATGGAGCGGGCAGCAGCCAAAGAGCGGCAGGAAATTTCGGCGTTGATAAAAGGAGATCGTCAGAAGGATGGAGCAAGAGAGAGAGTATGTCAGCTTGTCAGCCGACTTGATGGTTTCAACCTTGCCCGCAGACGGGCAGAAGAGCTGGTTGAAGAGGCAGAAGCTGCTTTGACTGTTTTTAAAAACAGCAATGATCAGCAGGCGTTGGAGCTTATGATCGCTGTTGCCGGATATATTTTGATCAGAAAAAAATAATGATTTTTTCTTTTTCCTGGGTCTATCCGTACCGTAGCCGTTCCGGGTTATCAGTTTATGGTTGACAGTTAAATCATTAAAAAAGTGAAAAACCGTTAACTGGAAACTGAAAACCGTGAACGGCTGCATTCATACATATCTCATAAACGAAAGGGAAAATTCTATATTTTTTTGGACAAAGTTGCCCTTGTCCCTGGTGCCCCCGCTCCGCGGTGTCACCTTCCCTTGCCGCAGATCGGTGTAACCGGGGTAGAACGATTTATTTTGTCCAATCTCAAGGTAACAGTTTGATTTTGCGTCTTTTCGTTACCCATGAACTGTAGGTTTTTACGAGGTCTATCGTACTCGTTTTCAGCTATGAAAAAAGGTATTGCCATTGGTATTGGTTATCCCAGGCAGGTCATGCTTGACGGATTTGGCGATTGTGAACATATTTTGCAATGGTGAATGTCGTCGGTGCTCAGAATTTGATGAGTTACCAGTGAAGTTTCGGGGGCTGAAAGCTGAAATTTTCATCATCTCCGTCCATCTCTTCAATGTTATCTGCACCCAGATTCCGCAGGTAACTGATTAGTCCGTTAATAAGATGTTCAGGGGCAGAGGCTCCGGCACTGATACCAATGGTATTTTTTCCTGTCAGCCAATTTTGATTTATTTCTGAAGCCTGGTCAATAAGGTAGGCTGGAACAGCACAGTTTGCCGCTGTTTCCCTGAGCCGGTTTGAGTTGGATGAGTTTTTTGAACCTACTACGAGAACCAGATCAGACATGCCTGCCAGTCTATGTACTGCTGCCTGGCGGTTGGTGGTGGCATAACAGATATCGGTTCGTTCCGGTTCGTTGATTTTCGGAAATTTTCTGCGGATAGCGGTAAGCATTTCTCTGGTATCATCTATACTTAGGGTTGTCTGGGTTACATAACCGACTCTGGACGAATTTATGATCTTAAGTTTTTCCACCTCTGCCGGAGTGGAAACAACATGGACTGAACCATCGGCATGACCACAGGTGCCAATGACTTCAGGATGTCCCTTATGACCGATTACCAGAACATCACAGCCTGTTTTGTTGAGACGGAAAACCCGTCGGTGTACCCTGGTGACAAGAGGGCAGGTGGCATTGACGGTTTTCAAGTCAAGTTGTTTTGCTCGTTTTTTAATACTTTTTGAAACTCCATGGGCACTGAATACTGTGATTGAGCCGGTGGGGATGTCTTCTAAATTTTCAACAAAAACAGCCCCCTTCCCGGAAAGTTCATGAATGACATGGGTGTTGTGAACTATCTCATGGAGTACAAAAACAGGTGTTCCGTATTGTTCCAGGGCCTGATTGACAATGGCAATGGCTCGTTTGACGCCGGCACAGAATCCACGGGGTTTGGCAAGGATAACTTTCATCTATGTTCATGGTTTATGGTTTCCGAGGTTCTGGCTTCCTGTTTCTGATACGGTAAGACAGAAAAAACACAAAAGAATCAGTCTGTGAGACGACTGGTAATCAGGTTGAAAAAACCATCTTTTTTGTTTGAAAACCACCAGCCAAGATGGGTCAGGCAGGTGGCACAAAATCCGTATTGCCACTGATAGCCGGAAAACCATGAAAAATCAGAAGCTGCCTGACCGTGAATTTGACAGCCTGGTGCCCGGGCAAAGCAACGGGTTTCAAAAACGATGCCGATCGGGTTGAAAAAAACATGGCTATGGCGACCGTTTCTGCTTATGGCTTCCTGGTTGGCAGTGATGGCTGCAAAACAGACCCGACAGAATATGATCTCTTCTCTTTTCTCGTTTTTCTCATCATCAGACAAAGTATCACGGCGATTGTTAATTTTATCTGCCAGTTCTATGCGCAGATGAAATTGACCATGATTAACTGCTGCCTTGCCGGTAATGGCCAACAATGGCACGCACCATGTCTGTGATGGTATATTGCTCAGGCTGGATATCGACATCAAGGCCATATTTTCGTATACTTTTTGCGGTAATTGGACCAATAACGGCTATGGTGACTGGTTTCATGAGATTGTCCAATTCCTCGTCGGTGCCGGCATCGATCATGGTCATGAAGTTATGCACCGTTGAAGAACTGGTAAAGGTTACAAGCTCTATTTCCTTGTTTTCAAGCAGTTGTCGCAGCTCTTTTTTTCTCTTTTGTGGAGGAACATTTTTGTACACCGGGGCTATGGTAATTTCCGCTCCGGCCTGAGCCAGCATTTCCGGAAGAATTTCCCGTGCTTTCAAGGCACGGGGAAGGAGAATTTTGTTACCCTTCACCCCGGAATCTATCAAGGCCTCTGCCAGTCCTTCACCGGTAAACTTTTCAGGGACAAGCTCAGCTGATAATCCATAAGTTGATAACTTATCAGCGGTTGCTTTACCAACCACGGCTATTTTTGGACCGGCCAGGTTCCTGGCATCCATTGATTTCTCCATTAATTTCATGAAAAACCAGGTGATAGAGTTGATACTGGTAAAGATTATCCATTGATATTGGCTGAGATTATCCAGGGCATTATCAAGGACTGTATAGTCTTCAACTGCTTCCATGTGGAGAGTGGGAAACTCAAGGCAGTCCGCTCCGTTTTCCTCAAGCAGAGCTACCAGTTCACTGGCCTGTTCTCTGGTCCTGGTTACCACCATCCGTTTACCAAACAGGGGGCGCTTTTCAAACCAGTCAATGGTGGAGCGGAGATTGACTACTTCGCCAACGATTATCAGGGCGGGAGGCTTGATATTCTTTTTCCGCACCACTTCCGTGATGGTTTCCAGGGTGCCGGTAACCGAATACTGCTGGGGGGTTGATGCCCAACGGACAACCGCCACCGGGGTTTCGGGGGGGCGGCCAAAACGGATCAGCTTTTCCGTAATGACGGGCAGGTTCTTGATGCCCATATAGATCACCAGAGTACCGGCACCAGTGGCCAGTTTATCCCAGGCGATACAGGATTCTTTTTTACCGGGAGCCTCATGGCCGGTAATAAAAGCCACTGAAGCGGTGTATTCTCTATGGGTGATGGGTATGCCGGCATAAGTGGCTGCCGCTGTTGCCGAAGTTACTCCGGGCACCACTTCAAAATCAATTCCGGCAGCAACCAGCTTTTCTATCTCTTCAGCCCCGCGACCGAAAATAAAGGGGTCACCCCCCTTGAGGCGAACCACCCTTTTCCCTGATTTGGCAAAGTTGATCAGCATTTTGTTGATCTCTTCCTGGGTAAAAGCATGGAGACCACATCCTTTTTTGCCGGCATAAATCTTCTGGGATTTTTCCGGAACATGGTTTAAAAGTTTCGGATTGGCAAGATAATCATAAACCACGATCTCCGCCTGTTCAAGAAGAGTTTTACCCCGCAGGGTAATAAGTCCCGGATCGCCGGGCCCGGCACCAACAAGGTAAACCTTGCCGGGATGTTGTATGTTGTCAGTCATATATTTTTTTGTTTTTTCTGTTTTAGGAAGGGAAATTAAACAACCCGGGTATATAAAGCCGTAATTCTCTTGTCTGCCGTACATCAACCTGTGGTGGGTTACGGCCATAGTAAGGTT
>CAZHPX010000010.1:0-12814 GCA_964534785.1 uncultured Desulfobulbaceae bacterium
TAAAAACATGGCTTATATTTTAACCCGGACATAATAAAATTTCGCCCTTCGGGACGTTCACCTGCACCACAACTGAATGTTCATGGATGCAGGTTATCTCTTTTAAATCTAACATTTTGAAGTTAAGTTTAACAGGAAAATAAAAATTTTATTTTCTTTATTTAAATATTAATATTATTTTCTGCTGGGTTCTAAGTTGTTATGGATATAAAACTGAGAAATGAAGAATACAGAGAAAAAAGATGTAAATAAACCTGAGCATGGGTTTCTGGAGAGGATTTCCCCGGATGGTCATGGTGGTAATATTAGCCATCGGCGGCGAAAACGCTCTCTTGAGGGTGGCGGGCCTAAATGGGGGCTGGCCGGGCTGGTTGGTTTTTCTCTTCTTGTTTTCTATATTATGGTTATGTCGCTGCTGCTGCCGGCTGTGATGCCCGGGGTTTTATCGGCAAGGCTGGAAAAGGCTGTTGACTGGCAGGTGGATATATCCTCTTTCAGGGTAACCCCTTTTTCCTGGCAATGGGAAGTACAGGGGCTTTCTTTCTTTCTGGAGGAAGGCGAAGATAATGAGCCGTTTCTCAAGGTAACATCCATTGGCGGCGGTCTTGATCTTGAGGCTTTTTTCAGGGGACAGCTCCGGCCGGTTGAGGTCTTTGTTGACAGTCCGGCCATGTTACTGCGGCACGGCAAAAGCGGTGATTTTCATTTGCCGGCAGGTCTATCCCGGTATCTATCTGAGCTTGTTTGGCTCAAGCCGGGCGGGGTGGGGCTTGATTTATCTTTTTTCCGGGTGGAGAACGGGTCGGTTATTATTGATGATCAGTTTAAAGAAACCGTAGGAATGATTGAAAATATTTCTTTCCGTCCCCGGGAAGAAAGCATTTCCGTGCAGATGTTGATAAACGGAGAGCCGGTAACAATCAACTCCGGCAGCGGTTTTTCTCCAGAGAGTTTTGAATTTAATTTTGATGATTTTTCTCCAGGTCCGGTTATGGCTTTTCTGCTGCCCGATTCATCGGCTGTTGTTTCTGGTCACGTCGGGGGGAAGTTGGAGCTGCGGTTTGGGGGAAGTGCTGGCGGACAGGCGGTGTTTCGTGGTGAACTCCATTTGGATGGCATTATTTTAAGCCGCCCGGGCAGCGAATATGAGTATCTTGCCATACCTGTCGGACAGGTTTCTTTTCTTTTTGATTCATGCCAACGACGATTGATCATCGACAAAGCTGTCTTTAAGCAACCTGTTATCAGGATGGAAGGGGCAGTTCAGTCGGATTGGTTGTCTGAATTAAAGGGCATGACGGCAGGGGTGACGGTTCGGAAAATGTTTGTTGAGCAGGGAAAATTTGCCGTGCGGGCTGGTACTCAGGTTTTTTCTCTAAGTGGGCTTGATGTTTCTCTGTACCGGCAAAAAGATTCTTTGCCAACCAGGTTTAAACTTTCTGCCGACGATGTTGACCCGTTTGGGGGCAGGCTGAAAATTGACGGGGTGATTTCAGCAGAACAGGCTGCCGGTCATCTTCAGATGAGCGGGGTGGACATGACCTTTCTGCCAGCCGTTTTCAGGGAAAAGACCGGTATCATAAAACTTGAAGGGGCAGGGGAACTGGACGGCGAAATTGTTCTGCCTCTAAATAATATCTTACATTCAACTTTCCGTAATTTGAGGCTTGGTCTGGAAAATATAGAAATAAGTACAGATTCCGGTATGATGCTTGTCGGCGGTAATCTCTTATGTTTGAGTGAAAATTTTGTCATGGGGCAGGGGTTGGCAGGTTTCTCCTGTGACCGGCTTGATATCAGCGGTACCGAAATTACCATGCCGGTTCTTTTTTCGCAAGATCGGCTTGATACCGGAAACAGTGTCGGCATATTTGCTGATCTGGAAATAAAAGAGTCCCGCCTCCACCTGGTCTGCCCCGGCAATATGAAGCTGGTTGCACTTGACGATATCGTTTTCCGTAACCGGGAGATGGAAAGGGGAAAACGGGAGCTCAGCCTTGACGGGCAGATCGGTAAAAACGGCAGGCTGGGGGTTTCCGGCATCCTTAACCAGGGACAGGGGCAGCTTGAATATGACTTGAACGGGGTTGCCCTTACTGAGATCGATGTTGTTTCCCGGTTGTTTGGAAGTTCACTTGAACGAGGTGTTGTCCGGGGGTACGGGCACCTGTCAATACCTGAGTTCAAGGCAGTTGGTGAGCTGGTCGTGGAAGATTTGTCTGTCGAACAGGGGCAGGTAATCTTGGATTTTTCCCGGCTCACTGCTCCACGCCTGAGCCTGCAGGCGGAGGTGCCGTATCTTTCAGGGGAAGAGATGGTGTTGGCCGGGTTTAATGTCAACCTGGATGGTGCGGGGATGAACTTGTCAGATTTTGCCGCAATCGAGCATGAATGGGGCGGTTATTCGTCTTATTTCGAAATAGGGAAGATATATCTTCAGGATGGGAGCCTGCAGGGGGTGGACTCGTTTTTTATCCCCAGCTGCCAGCCGGATTTCTCCGGTTTGTATGGATTTGTTGACGGGATTTTCGGAACTCTGCGGACAGTGGAGTTGAAGGGGATGATGGATTCCGGTCGGTTCAAGCTCAATGGGCGGATAAAAGAGGGTGATTTTTTCGGTGAGCTGGAACTTCACAGACCTTCATTATCCCCTGTTGAGCTTGAGTTTTTGGCCGAACATGGCTTGGACGGGGGTCAGATGTCTTTCAGTCTCCGGCAGATAAGTGAAGAAGATGGAGAGAGGGAAAAAGCCGGGAAAGCTGAGGGAGGCGAGGATGATGTGCCCCGGCAGGTTTTCTGTCAGCTTTCTCATCTCTATCCTTTGCCGGATAGTGATTTTTCTTTTATATTGTCCATGCTGACTGACCGAAACGGTGTGCTGGATCTGCAGTTCTCCGATGAATCTTCAGGTTTTCTTCTTGAATCCATGCTGGTTGAGCTGCAAAGACTGCGGGAGCAGGTCAGGCCGGAAACAGCCCTGTCAACAGAGTTTCCTTTGTTTGACTTACCGCCATCCCATTTGTTTGTCGCCGGACAGGCGGAAAATGACAGCTTGTTTTATCTTGATGATTATGTTGAACTGCTTGCCTTGCGACCCCGGCTCCGCTTGATTTTAACCGGAGGATTTGAGCTGGAAACCGACGGGGAAGTTTTGCAGGTTATCCTTCAGCAAGAGGCAGATTCCCGTCGGGAAGTGGAAAACTTAAAGAGACAGTTTCTTCGTCAGCAGGTACTGGCAGGACATGAAAGAGAAGAAATTTCTGAAATTTTCGGGCCGATTGCCGGTGACGAAGGAGAGGCTCATGAAAATTTACAACTATTATCGGAAACGGTGGTGGATGTGCCTGTTGAACTTCTTCGTAACCTTGCCCTTAAACGGCGGGACATGGTCTGGAATTATCTTGTCCATGAAAAAGGAGTTGCTGCCGGACAGGTGGTTCGCTCCGATAATCTTCATCTGGATACGGCTGCGGTGGTTTTTCAGGTGACAGGTAGGCCAGGTAACAGGTGACAGGGGAAGAGGGATATGCTTGAAACGCCATATACTTATTATGATCGTCTTTTTTTTCATCAGCACAAAGATGCTCTGATTACGGAGTGTTGCCGGCAAAACGGGGCAGAAATAAGCCATCAGGATATTGGGGACTGCTGGCGGCTCTGGCTGATGCGGGTGGTGAGATGAACTGGGAGCTTGCCTTGCAGCTTCTTGGTTTATTTTCTGTGTTGTCCTTTGTTATCAGTCTGATATGTATTCCCTGGATGATTAACCGTCTTGATAGGTGTTTTTTTACCATTAAAAGCCATCGCCAACGCCTCCGGAAGCGGAGGGAACAGCATCCGGTTCTGATGATTATTATCGGAATTGTTCGTCATTGTGCCGGTTTTATTCTTATGGCTGCCGGTCTGGCCATGCTTTTCATGCCCGGCCAGGGAATTCTGGCAATTCTGCTTGCCCTTGTTCTCATGGATTTTCCCGGTAAATACAAGCTTATTATCTTTATTGTTCAGCAGCAACGGGTTCGCCTGGCCCTGAACTGGATAAGGGTAAAAGGCAGCAGGGAGCCGTTTGTCTTTGATGATGACATGGCACCAGGGTAGTGTTTAAAAATTTTTAACTGTTCACTGAGTGCCGGACGGCAAGTTGTGTGCTGCCACCATTTTTCAAGGCATTTTCAGTGTAAATTTATCCAGGTTCAACCGAGAAGCAGGTTATTGGCAAATGTTATTATCGGCATGATGATTGCGGAAATGACACCAAGGAAAAAGAGAACAAGGAGAATGATAAAACCAAATGGCTCAAGACGGGCGTAGTTGCGGGCCATATCGGGCGGCATCATGGCCATTAACACTTTGGACCCGTCCAGGGGAGGAATGGGCAGGAAGTTGAATACGGCCAGCATGATGTTGATCCAGACACTGGCGACCAGCATTCTTGCCAGTGGTTCCAGAAAAAACATGGGCAGGACCGGCATCATGAAAAGAGATTTTACCAGAATGGCACTGACCACAGCGAGCAGCAGATTGGCGGCCGGTCCGGCGATGGCGACTATCAGCATATCTCTCTGGGGGTTTTTGAAATAACGGAGATCAACAGGTACAGGTTTTGCCCAGCCTATGTTCATAATAAAAAAAGCGATTACTCCCAGGGGATCTATATGTTTGATGGGGTTCATGGTCAGTCGCCCGACACTTTTTGCGGTGGGATCACCGAGTTTCCAGGCTGTATAACCATGGGCAAGTTCATGGAAAGTAATGGCAAGGAGAAAAGGGGGAGCCAGGATGGCTATTTGGAGGAGAATATTCTGGATGTCCATAGATAGATTTTTTGGTTTTTATTTTGCTGTTTTTTATGCGGATACCTGGCTGGTGTATAGGCATTTGGTAATGTTTTACGGAGTCTATGCCTCACCTTAAGGATGATATTTATCTTTGACAAGGGTCAGGGCATCTTCTTTACTGTGAATCTGCCCGTCAAGCTGGGCTTCAATAATAAAATTTATTATGGTCTTGTACAGCGGGCCGGGAGAAAACCCCATTTTTTTCAGGTCATTGCCTGATATCATGGGTTTGGTGTTCTTAAGGGTGGTTACAAACATGGAAACAGCTTTTTTAATATGTTTTTTGCGGGCAATGGTTATCAGGTAAAGCAGTCCTTCGTTTTCCAGGTTCAGGAGCAGCCAGTATATCTCGCTGGTTTTCAGGTAGGGTCTGTGAAGCATCCCCTCGGCAATCCGCTCGGCTTCATTTTTTTGCTGGACAAGCATTTTTCGTTGCTGTTCGCTTACTTCAAAACGATCACAGAATGCGGTAAGTTCTTTGGTCCCGGAACGGCTCATGATGGCCAGCAGATAGACCGCCCAGAATGCACAATCGGTTTTCAGGTAGAGAAGTTTGAACCAGGAAACCGCCCGGGATGCCTGGATTATGACATGGATAAATCTCCGGTCTATTTTCAGGTTGGGTCGCAGTTCCGGCCAGAGAAACGGGAAGAGTGAGAAGGAATCCATCCTTCGCAGAGCCGGGAACGGGTTGTCCACAGCAAGGATTTGTTTCAGTTCACTCAAAAAACGGGCCCCGGAAAAACTGTTGAATATACCCATGTTCACTGCGTTTTTGATTAGCTTTTCAGTATGCCTGGTGATACGGAAATCAAGTCTCTGTTCAAAACGGACAGCCCTGAATATCCGGGTGGGATCCTCGATAAAACTTAAATTATGAATGACTCTTATGCTTCTTTCTTTCAGATCGTTCTGGCTGTGGAAGAAATCGATCAGGGTCCCGAATTTTTCAGGATTGAGAGCAATGGCCATTGCGTTAATGGTAAAGTCTCTTCTGTACAGGTCAAGTTTAAGTGAAGACAATTCAACTGTTGGCATGGCGGCGGGATATTCATAATATTCCAGGCGGGCTGTGGCTACATCAATACGACGCTTATCAGGGAGAATAACTGTGGCGGTTCCAAATTTTTCATGGGTACGAACCGTACCACCACTTTTTTCAGACAGTTTTCTGGCAAAAAATACTCCATCACCTTCGATGACGATATCAATGTCCAGGTTTTTAATGTGAAGAAGCATGTCCCGGACAAATCCACCAACCACGAAGCTGTTTAATTTCAGTTCGGCAGCAGTTTCACCTATATGCTTAAGAAGAACCACTGTTTCCCGCTCTAACCGCTGGCTCATTAATCTGCTCAGGTTTCTGGTTCGGGCAACAGAGGGGTGTTTATCTTCTCTGATAAGATTTTCCGGCAGGTGGGCCGGATCGTTTACAAGCAGGTTAAGCAGGTCTGTTCTGGTTATGACTCCTATGACATCCTGGTCTTTTTCCTTTTTTTTCTTTTTATCATTTACAATCGGGATGAGTCGTTGCCGATGTTCAATGATCATTTCCTGAATATCGGCCAGGGTAGCGTTAACCGGCAGGGTGGCGATGTCAGTACTCATAAATTCATTGACCGGCAGGTGACCGAGTTTGTGAAATATGGCTTTTTCGACAACTCTTCTTGAAATCATACCGAGTAACCTGGTAGGGTGGTGGTGGCTATGTTTTTCAGGGACATACCCGGCCACAGGTAATACCGTGACATTGTAGCGGGTCAGGGATTGGTTCGCCTCGTCAATGGTGGTGGATGGTGGTACGGCAATAACCGGGGAGGACATTATTTCCCCGGCAATTGGCCGGGGACGGATATGGTGGTGAAGAGCTCTTATCAGTTTTTCTTCCGCTTCAAAAACTGTCATCTGCCGGATAGTGGCAGAAGCGGCGGAAGTATGTCCTCCACCGCCGAATTCCCGGGCGATGGTACCGGCATTCACTTCCTGAATCCGGCTGCGGCCGATCAAGTATGTTCTCTCGGCCATACAGATCAGCCCGAAGAGGACATCCAGATTCTCCATGACCATCAACCTGCGGAGGAGAACCGCAAATCCGCCCACATATTCCGGCAGGGTCATTCTGGCTACGGTTACCTTGACGGATTGAATGGTGTAGGTTGTGGATTGTTTATGCAGCTCACTCAACAAGGCGACCTGGGACGCATTCAGTTCATGGGAGATAAACTGGCTGACCACATCGAGATTAGCTCCGTGGGCAAGCAGCCAGCCGCCGGCTTCAAGGTCCGCAGGAGTGGTGGTTGAGTGAAGGAAAAAACCGGTATCTTCGTATATCCCCAGAGCCATCAGGGTGGCTTCGTCATGGCTTGGAATAATTCCTTTTTCTTTGAAAATACGGGAGAACAGGGTTGTTACCGAGCCGACTGGCTCCACCACTGCCACTGCCCCCTGCAAGTCATCGGGGCTGTCAGGATGATGGTCGTAGAGATGGATTTCAAGATTGGGGTTGGTAAGACATTTCCGGAGACGGCCTATCCTCTCCGGCCTGCGGGTATCGACCACTATCAGGCGGGTGACGGCCTTTAAGGGGATATCTTTTATTTTTTTAAACTCATAAATATCCGGGAATTCCTGGGCAAGATAGTCACGGACATTTTTCTCCCGGGAGCCGGGAAAAACAAGGGACGCCTGCGGGTAGAGCCGCCTTGCCGCAATCATGGCGGCAAGGCTGTCAAAATCTGTGTTGATATGACCGGTGATTATTTCCATGGGGTAATATATCCCATGACGGTGTATAGGTACAGGGGAATTTGTAAGTCAGCAAAGAGCGTTATCGGATATTGAGGGGTAACAGGTCGGTAATCCGAGAATTTTATTATACCATGTGTAAATATTTTGCTTATGCTCAAGTACTAACATGTTTTTCTTTTCGAGCTTTGTTCTGGGGATATTCAGGTAGTTTCAGTTTGTGGTTTGGATTTGTAAAACATTTTGTTGACACCGTGTAGCTTTAGCATTAAATGTAATTCTTAAACAGATCGCAGGGTGGTTTATGAAGGTAGATGATAAAGATATACTGAAAATAACAAAGCTGCTCAAAGCAATCTCGCATCCGATTCGCTTAAAAATTCTCTGTCTTCTCCAGAACAAGGAGATGACCGTCGGCGAAATCCGCAGGGAAGTGCAGACCACTAACGCCAACACATCCCAGCATTTATCTATTTTGCGTAATCAGGGAATTATTGATTACCGCAAAGATGCCAATTTGATTTATAACCGGATAATCGACCCCAATGTGGTGAAACTGATCAGTTATATGCGGGATCTGTTTTGTCGTAATGAACAGTAAGTATCATAAGCGTACCAGGTACAGGGAATAAGGGATAAACATGAAAACAGGCGACAGGTTAACCAGGCTTTCCATAGATCACCCCCGGCTGATTACCATGATTATGCTGATGGTTACTATCATCTTAGGGGTCATGATTGTTAATGTTCAGGTTGATACCAATCCGGAAAATATGCTGGCTGAAGATGAGGCTGTCCGCATATTTCATAACCAGGTAAAAAAAGATTTTACCCTCCACGATATGGTTGTCGTAGGTATTGTCAACAACCAGCATCCCAACGGCGTGTTTAATCCCGCCACTCTAAAGCGTGTCCAGCAACTCACCGAGTTTGCCGGGACTTTAAGTGACCCTGATGATCCGGCCAAAAAGATAATCATCCGTGATATTATTGCTCCTGCCAATGTTGAGAGCATCAAGCAGGATGGTCCGGGGCAAATCCGTTTTGAATGGCTGATGAAAGAAGCTCCCGTCACCGAGGCCCAGGCATTGATAATCAGAGACCATGCCCTGGCAAATCCTTTGCTTAAAGGCACCATGGTTTCGGAAGACGGTAAGGCTATTGCCATCTATCTGCCCCTTAGCTCAAAGGAGTTTGCCCATCAGGTAAGGAAGCGTCTTCTTGAAAAAACCGAAACATTTTCCGGTGATGAAGAATATCATATCACCGGGCTGCCGGTGGCGGAAAGCACTTTTGGGGTTGAGATGTTTACTCAGATGGCAATTTCAGCACCACTTGCCATGCTGTTTATTTTCATCCTGATGCTGATCTTTTTTAAAAAAATAAAACTGATCATCGCCCCGATGATTGTGGCGATGGTAACGGTGATCTGTACCATGGGGCTTTTGAGCGGTACCGGCCATACCATTCACATAATGAGTTCCATGATCCCTATTTTTTTGATGCCCATTGCCGTGGTGGACAGCATTCATATAATTTCGGAGTTTTTTGATACCTATCCCCGATTTAAAGATCGTCGCAAAGCCCTGATCCATGTCATGGAACAGTTGTTCGTGCCGATGTTTTATACTTCCCTGACCTCGGCTGTCGGTTTTGCCTCGTTGGTCCTGGCACCTATTCCGCCGGTGCAGACCTTCGGTATGTTTGTTGCTTTCGGCATTCTGCTGGCCTGGCTGCTGACCATTATCTTTGTGCCGGCTTATATCATGATGATGAAGGAAGAAAGCCTTGTCGGTTTTGGCATGGATAAGAACAATGAAAACGATAAAGACATATCAGCCCATGGACATGGTTTCATCAGCAGAAATCTTCAACATCTTGGTGGTCTTACCTGTTCCCATGCCAAGTTGATTGTCAGTTTTACGGTGGTTGCTCTGGTTATCTCGGCTTACGGAATAAGCAAGATTGAGGTTAACGATAATCCGGTCAAATGGTTTAATGAAAAACATTCAATTCGGGTTGCCGACCGGGTGCTGAATGAGCATTTCGGCGGCACCTACGAAGCGTTTCTTGTTCTCTCCGGGGAAGAAATCAGGCTCGGTGCCAACGATCTGCATGTTCTGTTGACCGACAGGCTTAACTCTCTTGATATTGAAAAAAGACTTGTAGCGGTTAGAGATAATGCCCTTGCTCTATCTGCTGAAACAGCCGTTGAGAATACCGACCCGGACAGTTTTTTCAACGAACTCATCAAGAGCTGGGAGGTAAAACAGGATAATGCTGTTGACGATGAATATTATATCTGGGCTGATTTTATGGATGAAATGTTTGCCCTGAAAAACAGAGAGCAGATATTCAAACAGCCCGAGGTGTTACGCTATATTGCCGGCCTGCAGGAACATCTTCTGGAAATCGGGGTGGTTGGCAAGAGCAATTCGCTCTCTGATCTGGTAAAAAAAGTTCATCAGGAATTATTTGAAGGGCAGGCTGAATATTTCCGTATCCCGGATCATGTAAATGGTGTTGCTCAAACTCTGATTTCTTTTCAGAACAGTCATCATCCCGACGATCTTTTTCATCTTGTAACTCCTGATTATAAAAGAACCAATATCATGCTCCAGTTGCAAAGCGGTGATAATCAGGATATGGAGCAGGCAATCAATGAGGTGGCTCGTTTTTTTGCAGACAATCCCCCTCCGGTTGCTTTGGAACATAACTGGGCAGGACTTACCTATATCAATGTTGTCTGGCAGGACAAGATGGTTACAGGTATGCGTGATGCCTTTCTTGGCAGCTTTGTCGTGGTTCTGATTATGATGACCATCCTTTTTCGTTCACCATTATGGGGATTACTGGCCATGGTACCGCTTTCGGTCACCATCGCTATCATCTATGGGATAATTGGTCTGGTTGGCAAGGATTATGATATGCCGGTGGCGGTGCTTTCTTCTCTGACCCTTGGCCTTGCGGTTGACTTTGCCATCCATTTTATTGAGAGATCCCGCAAGATTTATGCACAGGTGCAATCATGGTCAGAGGCATTATGCAAACTGTTTGCCGAGCCGGCCCGGGCCATCAGCAGAAATGTGATTGTTATTGCCATAGGTTTTACACCCCTGCTGGCGGCACCTCTGGTACCCTATCAAACCGTAGGGGTATTTCTGGCAAGTATCATGGTGATATCCGGTGTTGTCACTCTTCTTGTTCTGCCGGTGTTGATAACCATTTTTGCCCCATTATTATTTCGTAAGTGTTTGCATTCATGAGAATAAAAAATATCACCATCATTAATCGAATCAACAGGAGAAAGATCATGAAAAAAATAATCATTGCCGGGGGGCTGTTGTTTACTGTCTTGCTGCTCTCCACTTCTTTGAAAGCGGCGGAATCTGTACCGGCGGTGGAAGAAATTATAGAGCGGGCAAATATAACGGCCTATTACGCCGGTGATGATGGCAGGGCGGATGTCCGCATGACCATCACCGATGCCCAGGGCAGAACGAGAGAGCGGGAATTTGTAATCCTGCGCCGGGATGTGGAAGATGGAGGGGCCCAGAAATTTTATATCTATTTCAAGAAACCGGCGGATGTCCGCAAGATGGTATTTATGGTTCATAAACATATGGGCCGCGATGATGACCGCTGGCTCTACCTGCCGGCCCTTGATCTGGTGAGAAGAATTGCCGGTGCCGATAAACGGACAAGCTTTGTTGGTTCCCATTTTGTTTATGAAGATATCTCTGGCCGTGGTCTTTATGAAGATACCCACGAGTTAACTGAGGTTAATGATAAATATTTTGTTGTCAAAAGTACCCCAGAAGATGCGGATAATGTTGAGTTTTCTTCCTTCACCACCTGGATTGACCGTCAGACCTATATGCCCATGAGAGCTGAATATCTTGATAAAAAAGGAAATAAATACCGGATCGTGGAAGTTTTGGCCAAGGATGAGGTCGATGGTTTTGCTGTGGTCACCAGGTCACGGGTTCAGGATATAGTAAATGGCGGTGAAACAACACTTGATTTTACCGATATTAAATTCAATATTGGTTTGAGCGAAAAAATTTTCACTGAGAGGTTTTTACGCCGCCCGCCCCGAGAGATAAGGAGATAAGAGGATGGATGCCATGAAGTTATTCATCGTTGTTCTGTCTGCCCAGTTTATGTTGTTTGCTTTTTTCTTTCTTTCGTCTGCTCAGGCCAATGACAAGGGGGATTGTCCCCTCGAAAACCTGCAGGCAGTACTGTCTGACAAGTATAATCTTGACCTGTACGGTCTTTTTGAAGTCCGTAATGGCTGGCGGCTGCAAAATGACCCGTACAGCCGGGACGCAACCATAGCGGAGGCAAGGCTGCAACTCGATTTGAACAAGGATACGTACTGGGCTGCCTTTAAGATCAAAGCTGATTTTGGTTACGATCTGGTCGTGGAAGAGGTGATTGCTGAGTTGCGGGAGGCAAATATACTTTTTTCACCCCATGAAATTGTTGATATGAAGATTGGCCGGCAGGTACTCACCTGGGGTACCGGTGATTTACTTTTTATTAACGATTTATTTCCCAAAGACTGGGAATCATTTTTTATCGGCCGGGATGATGAATACCTGAAGACGGGTTCGGATGCGGTAAAGACCAGTATGTTTTTTGGTTTTGTTGATCTTGATCTTGTCTATGTCCCTGTTTTTAATAATTCTGTTTTTATAGACGGTGAAAGAAGTTCCTACTGGAGCGCAATCCTGGGGCGTACCGCTGGCCGTGATTATATCATGCACGATCGTGAGAGAAACTCGTTGGGCAGCGACAGCGAGTACGCACTCAGGGTATCAAAAAACATGGGTGGCTATGAGCTTGCCCTGTATGGCTATCACGGTTTCTGGAAAACTCCGGAAGGAGTTGATATGTCAGACCCGGCAGATATAAGACTTGTCTATCCGGAACTCTCGGTTTATGGAGCGAGTGTACGGGGGACGCTCTTTGCCGGTATCGGTAATATTGAGTTTGGCTATTATGATTCCCGCTCCGATCGTAGTGGCAGCAATCCGGGCATACGAAACAGTGAAATTCGCTTTCTGGCCGGTTACGAACAGGAGCTTGGCCGTGATTTCACCGGCGGTGTTCAGTATTATCTTGAATGGAAACAGGATTATGACCGCTACCGGCAAAATCTGGCGGCTGGAACTCCGGCGGCAGATGAATACCGGCATCTGCTCACTGTCCGGCTGACCAAACTG
>CAZHPX010000011.1:0-5079 GCA_964534785.1 uncultured Desulfobulbaceae bacterium
TATCGGGGTCATGCATTTTAACTTCGACATTCAGTATTCGACATTCGATATTCGATATTCGACATTCAATCTGATCTGCCCACAGGGCATCATGTTTTACCATAAATTAAAGGAGGGTTCAATATGCAAGCAGGTGCCATCATGAAGTTTGTATCGGCCGGTTGTGTCATTACGGCACTCGGTCTGTTCGCTTATGTGGTAAATGCCTCCAACATGTTCTCATATCTCTCAAGTGACTCGGAAACATGTATCAACTGTCATGTTATGAACACCCATTACGCCAGTTGGCAACGTAGTTCACATCGGGATGTGGGATGTGTCGAGTGTCACTTACCCCGTGACTCTTTTGTGGGCAAAATGAGTGCCAAGGCAAGGGATGGGTTTAATCATTCCGTTGCCTTTACCTTTGGTACTTACAGTAACAGTATGCGTGTTACCGATGATGCAGCAAGGAGGATACAGGCCAACTGTATTTCCTGCCACAGGGAAGTTATTGCCGAGATGATGGAGTACGGTGAAATGTATCAACCCCGAGGGGGGGATGAGCATGCCGTCAGGAGGTGTTGGGATTGTCATCGGGGAGTTCCCCACGGCCTTACCAGAGGGCTGTTGTCTTATCCTGGTAATCTCAGCGTTAAAGAATTATAAAAAACCAGAGGAAAATAATGAAAAAATCAATAGTACTTACCGCTGTTTCGGCAATGGCAATTGTCCCTTTGTTTCTGCTGGCAGTTTCCATTAATGAAAACAAAGCAGAGCAGCGGGCTCTTAACAGTGTTCCTCCAATTAAAGCGTTTGAGTCAAGAAGTGCCGAATGGGGTAAGCATTTTCCCCGCCAGTATGAGACTTATATGAACACTAAAGAAAGTGATAAGTATGAAGATCTGCTGGGAAAATATCCGGCTCTTATTGTTATGTGGGCAGGTTATGGTTTTTCCAAGGATTATAATTCTCCCCGCGGTCATTTTTATATACTTGAGGATAACATAAATACCCTGAGAACCGGTGCTCCTGTTGATGATAAAACAGGTCCCATGCCTACAGCCTGCTGGACATGTAAATCTGCGGATGTACCCAGGCTGATGAATGAGCATGGGGAACTTGATTATTTTACAGGGAAATGGTCCCGCTGGGGCAGTGAAGTTGCTAATCCAATGGGCTGTGCTGACTGCCATGACAATGAAACCATGAAACTCACCCTGACCAGACCCTATCTCGTCAGAGCATTGGATCAAGAGAAAAGTCTGCCATCATATAAGGATGCAACCCATCAGGAAATGAGATCACTGGTTTGTGCCCAATGCCATTCGGAGTATTATTTTAAGAAGACCGAGTGGACCGACGATGATGGAACTAAAAAAGTTGCAAATGTCGTAACCTTTCCATGGGATAATGGCATGAGTGCGGAAGACATGGAAAAATACTATGATGATAGAAACTTTGTCGACTGGACTCATAAGATAAGTAAAGCTCCCATGCTCAAAGCTCAGCATCCCGGTTATGAACTGTTCGTGACCGGAGCCCATGGCCGCAATAATGTATCATGTGCCGATTGTCATTTTCCTGTCAAGCGGGAAGGAATAACTAAATTTACTTCACATGACAACAGTAATCCCCTTGACCATATGGAGCATTCCTGTCTGGTCTGTCACCGGACAACTGAAAAGGAACTGCGTGATACTGTAGCGAGAAAACTGGAAAGAAAAAATGAGCTCCACTATAAAGCCATGGATGTGCTTGCCAAGGCTCATCTTGAGGCAGGAAAAGCCTGGGAACTTGGGGCAACTGAAGCAGAAATGGCTCCTATCCTTCAGGATATCCGCCACGGGCAGTGGCGCTGGGATTATGGAGTTGCCAGTCATGGTGGCTTTTTCCATGCTCCGGGAGAAACCTTGAGAATTCTTGGTTCGGCAATTGGAAAGGGTCAGGAAGCCCGGATCAAACTACGGATTGTTCTTGCCAGATACGGTGCTGCCGAGTTCGTGGCCGCTGATTTTTCAACAAAGGAAAAAGCCCAGGAAATTATCGGGCTGCCCTATGATAAACTTGTTGAAGAAAAGGATCACTTTTTAAAAACTCTGCGCCAGGAGTGGATTAAGGATGCTACGGAAAAAGAGTTGTTTGATCCGGCAACAAGAGAAGGGATGGATAATATTTAATCTTCTCTGACCTTATTACTGGCCATCCTTATTATTTTATTATTTCAATTCAGGCAGTTCATGGCTTGGAGTTTATTGATAATCAATGACTGCCATGGTCATTAAAGGCCTTGCCGAAAAAACGCTCGCCAAGCATAAATGCCATGCCGGTCAGGGTGACACCAGCCATTGCAACTAACCATTCTGCCCAGGAAGGGGTATAGGTAAGCAGATCTGCGTATTCGTTGAAACCTTTATAATGGGGAACTAACTGGCCGGCGACGACCATGTTAAGGCGGGCAACAAACATTCCTATCAGGGTCAGCAGGCCGGCGGCAGCCATTACTGTTGCACTTTTAAGTCTTGTCACAACCAGGAGCAGGATTGGCAGAATAATACCTATGGTGATTTCGAAAACCCAGAAGTTTATAAACAGAGGACCGGACACCAGGGTATCTGCGGCTGCCCGGGCATCTTCAACCCCGCCCACATAAAAGGAAATCATTTTCCAGAAGGTGGCAACACTGAGCAGGATAAGCATGAGTATCAGTACCTTGCCCGCCGATCTGATTCCCAGAAATGTCGTTTCGTCTATTTTTTTACCGCGAATAACGGAAGCAAAATAAGTAAATACTATGGCGGCGGCAGCACCGGAAGTAAAGGCACAGGTAAGAAAGAAAATAGGCAGTTGACCGCCAAACCAGAAGGGATGACTGGCCAGGGTGGAGAAAACACCGCCAAGACAACTGTTGGCTGCTATTTTTGTAAGAGCTGCTATAACTCCAAGCCAGATGGCAACAGCGAATCTTCTCGTCAAAATCAGCCATAGTTCAAGAACAACAAAACCAACTGCCATTCCGTACAGGGTACCCATCCACCAGATATTTGAGGTCGGATTCGGGGAGAGAATATTCCAGATAGCCATACGCCAGGGATTGACGATTTCCATACCGATGACCATGAAGCCGCTGATGAGTGTAATCAGAGACATCCAGATCATCCGGCTGGCAAGGGGGGCCATACGGTTACCGCCAAAAAGATGGCTGATGGCGGCAAGCAGGGCGAGACCAGTGGAAGTTATTGCAAAAAAAGCATAAGTGGAAATTAATATCCCCCAGGGAATTTCCCTGGTTATATTGTAGAATGCATGGTGAATAAAAAACCCGTAAATACCGACGATGATACCTGCCAGAGTTATTAAAGCAAAGATTCCCGTTACCGCGTTTGCCCCTGTTCCAGCCGCATCAGGATCTGAAGTGGCTGTCAGGGAAAATATATTTGTCATTACACTTTTCTCCTTGAATACATAAAGAATATCCTGAGTAAAACAACTTCCATTCTGCTCCTGGCAGTAGGGGAAAAATCTCAGGACTCCTGGATTTGATCATGAAAAAAACACATATGAAATCGTGTCGTATCAATGTTTTCCTTATCTGCTTTTTTTACCGTCTTCACCGGCTAATTCCTCATATCCTGTAACTCCTATGTGGCAGGCTGTACAGCGGGTATTGGAAGCAAACGCCTGGACACCATCATGGCATGCTCCGCAATATCTTCCCTCATAAAGAGCTTCCATGACGAAATCTTCCGGTCGTTGTTCGGCATAGCCGGTTTTTGCCCGGAACAACTGGCTGTGACAGTCTATACATGCCAGGCCAAAATCATCAGTGTGAGCTTGATGATCAAAAAGAACCGCTTTGACCGGTTTGGTAAAAATAATAAGTGTCGGTTCAATCATGTGACTGCCATGACATTGCATACAGGTATCTGCTGCTGTTACTCCAAAGGCGAAATCACCATTATGGCAGTCACCGCAGAACCTCCCTTCTTCCAGGGCAGCCATGTTATAGTCGCCGGTGGCTGCCGCTGCCCCGTATTCTTTGGCAAACAGACCCGGGTGACATGCGGCACAATCCAGCCCGAATGAAACAACATGGCTGGTGTGGCTGAACATCACATCAAGCGGCTCTATGGAAACAGCCTTGCTGGTTCCCCATTCGGGAAGATTTTGTCGTTTTCCTTTTACGGTTTCTTTCTCATCACCTGCTGTAACCGCAACAGCCACACCAAGAGCAATCATAACTCCGAGTGCGTATATCTTTTTTGTCTTTGTTCTCATTACCTGTTCTCC
The DNA here is from genome assembly GCA_964534785.1 of uncultured Desulfobulbaceae bacterium. Classification (GTDB taxonomy): domain Bacteria; phylum Desulfobacterota; class Desulfobulbia; order Desulfobulbales; family Desulfobulbaceae; genus DRLX01. The sequence goes on from CAZHPX010000011.1 coordinate 4,270, forward strand.
CGGTGGTTACGCATTCATGTAATAGACATTGGGCAGAGCTCCGGCTTCCGGTCGTAATACCCAGACAACATTGTCCGGTTTATGGATAAGTCTGAACACTTCGCTCTCTGGATCGCTAAGGTCACCGAATACACGGACATTTGCCGGGCAGGCTTCAACGCAGGCTGTGGTTTTTCCACCGCTTTCTTTTAACTTGGTATGAATACAGAAATCGCATTTTTCAACGGATCGGGTCTGTTTGTTGAAAAATCGGGCATTATATGGACAGGCAACCATACAGGTCTTGCAGCCGATACATTTTTTATCATCCATCAGGATAATACCGGTTTTTTCATCTTTGTAGGTAGCAATGGTGGGGCAGACCCTTACACAGGGCGGTCGGTTACACTGGTTGCAGAGAATCGGCATGAATATCCTCTCATTCTTAGCCGGCCCGATGAGCCTGTTACGGCTGAGAATTGTTGTCCTCCATCCATATTCAGGGACATGGTTGGTTTTTACACAGGCTTCCATGCAGAGTTGACAGTCCACACAATGATTCTGGATCATCACCATGGCATAATGAGGGCTGTATGGAAACTTACCCACCAGTATCTTACCTGTAACCGCAGCAGCAGTTCCTGGTGACGGGGTTAGAGATAGAATCGTTCCCCCCATGAACAGGCCGGTTATACCAAGGCCAGCCTTGATAAATGTCCGTCGTTCATGCGAAGATATTGTTTTTATATCCTCACTTTCACGCTTTTCCAGTTCGTTAACATTCATTTACAGTTTTCCCCCTTGAAATACATATCCATGGAATCAAAATAG
>CAZHPX010000011.1:5089-12553 GCA_964534785.1 uncultured Desulfobulbaceae bacterium
ATACGGTGAATCGGCCGGAAAAGCAAGTGTATCTCCTGGCGGTAAATCTTTCTGTCATCTGAGCCTGTTTTTTCCGTTTCGCAGAGTTCCACCTATTTACAACATTTTTACAGAGAAACTTGGTATTGTATTTATTTATTTTTGCATAAAGGGTAGAATGCCCGTTTGAAGTCTAAAAGTTTTTATGTTTGCGGGCATAAACAGCAGCATTCATGCCGGCTATGCAACCCTCACCAACTGCTTTGGCCATTTGAAATGGAGAGCCAGTGATGTCACCGGCAGCATAGATACCCTTGATACTTGTCTCCATCTTCCGGTTGGTTTCGATGAATTTGAACTGTTCTGTATCAAGTGATACATCTACCTGGGCGGCAAGTTCAAGGGCTCCTTTGGCACCGAGTTCAATGAATACACCTTCAACATCAAGGACAGCGTTATCCTGTAGAGAGATTGATGTGACGGTATCTTCACCGTTGATGGTTTTAATCCAGGATGGTTCAATCAGTTCCACGCTGCTTGATTTCAGTCTTTTGAATAACTTTTCGGACACATCTAATTTCCTGGAGATGAGGTAGACTGTGTTCGCATAATCAAGAAGGGTGAGGGCTCCGTCCACAGCAGCACTCTGATTACCCACCACGGCCACGGTTGTACCACGGTAGAAATTAGCATCACAGTCTACGCAGTAACTCACTCCTTGCCCGGTGAGTTCTTTTTCGCCGGGTACCTTAAGTTTCTTTTTGGCGACTCCCATGGCAAAAATTATGGTTCTTGAGTTGAGAATACGACCGCTTTCCAGCTCAAGTTTAAAGAGTTCGTCCTCCTTTTCAATTTTCAGGACATCTTCAGGGGCAGCTTCAACTCCAAACTCTTTGACCTGGGTTAATCCTGTGGCAAGAAGATCAGCACCGTTAACAATGCCCTTGACGCAGGCGTAATTTTCTACATGTGCCCCGTAAAGAGCACTGTGCTGTGGGCGTCCCAGCATTATAACCCGGATTTTCTTCCTGGCTGCATGAATGGCTGCCTGAATTCCGGCTGGACCGGCACCGATAATAACGACATCAATTATTGAACCAGTCATTTTGTCTCCATTTTTATTATTTTATTATTTTTGAGTAATATCATTAAAACGAGGTCGACAGAACAATTATTTCAGGATATAATTACAGGTTTATTGATTGTAGTCTTGTTTATGAGAGGTTTGGATTATATAGTATGCAGAGATGTATGCTATATGAAATATTTTTTAAATATAAAAAAACGATAATGTCAATTTTTTCAATGATGGTCGATGCCAGTCTTATGATTAAGATGGTAATGTTGACTCTTTTTATTTTTTCACTTATTTCGTGGACCATAGTTTTTGCCAAGTTCAGGATGTACAGTCGGGTTGCCATGGCATCCGATGATTTTCTGGAACTTTTCTGGTCAAGCAAGACATTAAATGATGCCTATGATGCTGCACGGGATTACGGTCTCAGCCCGGAAGCAGCAGTTTTTGTTACTGGTTTCAATGAACTGAAAAAGATTAACAGCACCAGGGGGCAAAAGGTTGAAGGAGAGACCCTTGATACCCAGCTTGCCACCATGGAAAATCTGAAACGGGCTGTTCGTAAGGCTCAACTGATTGAAAGTGAGCGGCTTGGGCGTTCTCTGTCTTTTCTTGCATCCGCAGGCAGTGCCAGTCCGTTTATCGGCCTGTTTGGAACCGTCTGGGGGATTATGACCTCATTTTATGAAATAGGTGTTCGCGGCCACGCATCGCTTGCGGTTGTGGCTCCCGGTATCTCCGAGGCTCTGGTCGTTACGGCGGCCGGATTGGCTGTCGCTATTCCTGCGGTTATTTTTTATAATTTTTTTGCCAATAAGCAGGCTGATGTTGAGGCGGAAGTGGAAAATTTTTCAGCAGATTTTTTGAACCTTATAGAACGAAATATGTTGACTCGTAATTGATGTTTTTTTATTTTTAACTACAGTATAGATAATCAGATGGGACCTATTGCCGGGCGGGGGAGAAAAAAGTTGATGACAGAAATCAATGTGACACCTTTTGTGGATGTCATGCTGGTACTGTTAATTGTCTTCATGATTGCCGCCCCGATGATGACCCAGGGGCTTGAGGTAGACCTGCCCAAAACTACTGCCAAATCCTTGCAGCAGCAGGAAGAGCCGATTGTTATCACCATTAATAAAAACAGGGAAATATCCATTGGCAAGATAAAAGTGAGTAAAGGTATGCTGTACCAGCAGCTCAGTCGTCTTTCAGCGGAACAGAAACAGCATCCCCTGTATCTTCGTGCAGACAAGGATGTTCCGTATGGGGTAGTTGTTGTGACCATGGCAGAGATAAAGAGGGCAGGATTTGATAAACTCGGTATGATTACCATGCCTCTGGAAAATAAAAAAGATGGTACTGAAAAATAATCGTTGCCAATGAACAACATAACTTGTTCTGAACAGGATTTTTACCTTGAGCGGGAGCGGTATGGTCAGCTTTCTTTCTTTATTGTATTTTTTGTTGTTGTGCTCCATATTTTTGTTTTTGCTGGAGCTTTTGCGTTACCAAAATTTTTTGAGAGAAAACCACTCATTCATGAGGTGATGACCATTGATCTGGTTTCCATGCCGGGACCAGCCGTTTCCCATGAAAATATACCCGCACCGGAATATGCTTCAGACTCTGCGGATATTTCCCCTGTTGTGCCAGAGCCTCCAATTGCAGAGTCTGAAACAGAGGCTGTGGTCATAGAGCCTGTGGATGAACCTGATACTGAAGCAGTTGTTACGGCAAAGCCTGTATCCGTGACCCCGCTTAAGAGAAAGGAAAAAATAGCAAAAGATACAAGGTTGGAAGAAGAAAAATTATTTGCTGATCAGAACCTGATTGAAGATAGAATGCGGCAGCTTCGTGCCGATGCCGATATAAGAAAACGGCAGCAAGAGGAGCAAAAGCGGCTGGCGGACAAAAAGAAGCGGGAAGAACAAATTAGAAAGCGGGAAATTGCCCGGGCAAAGGCCCTTGAAAGACAGGCTAAGGAAGATGCAGAGCGGGCAAGGCAGGAACTTGCAATGCTCCATAAAACAAGAGAGAGTGCGGGGGCAGGTGCCAGCGGGGCGGCGGGGCGGGGAGCTTCCGGCGGCCAGATGGTCAGTTATGCCCTGCTGGCTCAGTATACCGCAAATGTTCATGCAAGAGTGGAGCAGTACTGGCAGTTACCGGGGATGAGGCAGTGGCCGGAAGATATCAAGGCAGTTGTTGAGTTTACTGTCCATCAGGATGGTTCTATTACTGGTTTGCGAGTTTCCAGCAGCTCCGGGGATTCATTTTATGATCGTTTTGCCAAAGAGACGGTCAAAAAAGCGGTTCCCATGCCACCTATTCCTGCGGCATTGCGGAAAATGTCTATTGACTATGGTCTTGTTTTTGACCCATCCGGGGTGCAATGATTTCATTTATTACAATATTTTGATGTATCGGAAAGTCAAAGTTTCTGTGGGAACTGTTCCCATGGGGTAAATGTTGAATGTCCGAATGTCGAAGTAAATGACAAAAACCGTTTATTTGCATATCGGGGTCATGCATTTTAACTTCGACATTCGATATTCAATCTGATCTGTCCGAAGGGCATTATGTTCTGAATTCTGACGGGAATATAAAAAATAAGACGGTGTCTGCAATGTTTTGTTTTAAAAGTAAAGTTTTACCCGCTTTGTTTTTTGTTTTATTAATCCTTACTAAGCCGGGAGCTGCTTGGGCTGAGCGGATTTATCTCGATATTTCTGCTCCGGATGTTCGCAAGCTTGTGGTTGCCATTCCTGTCTTCAAGGATCAGGGCAGCGGTGAAGCAGATAGTGCTGCTGGCAGGGAGATGGCAAATCTTCTGGGTAAGGCTCTTGATTTCCATGGTTTTGTGCGGGTGGCAGAACCAAAGGTCTACGGCTCTGCAGCAACGGCTGACTGGAAAAGATATGGGGTTGACTTTGTTGTTCGTGGACATTTTATAAGGCGTTCTGCAGAGCTGATTATTGAAGGAAGACTGGAAGATATTGCTGATAACAGGGTGTTGTCGGGAATAAGATATAAAGGGATGGCTGGTCAATGGGATAATATGGTTCTTCGGCTTGCAGATGGACTGGTCAAGGAATTTACCGGTGTGCCCGGCATAAGCCGGACTTCAATAGCTTATGTTTCAGATAAAAACGGAGCAAAAGATATCTTTATCAGTGATGTTCTTGGCCGCAGTCAGAGGCAGGTCACCAGACATAGGTTTCTATGCGTATCGCCCCGGTTCACTCCTGACGGAAATTTCCTGGCTTATACGACTTATCATAGGGGTAATCAGGATCTTTATATAACCGATCTTCGCCAGGATAAGGTGACCCGTTCATTGTCACGGCGAAAGGGGATGAATCTTGCCCCGGCATTTTCCCCGGATGGCAGAACCATGGTAGTTACTTTAAGCAAAGACGGCAGCCCTGACCTATACCTTATGGATAGAAAAGGGAAGATAATTGAGCGGCTTACCTCAAGGGCCGGGATTAATGTTTCTGCGGATTTTTCGCCGGACGGGAAATCACTGGTCTTTGTTTCTGATCGCAGCGGCCAGCCCCAGCTTTATATCATGAATATGAGAACCAGAGGTGTGCAGCGACTGACCTTTGACGGCAATGATAACAGTGAGCCTGCATGGTCGCCCAAAGGAGATTTTATTGCCTACACTGGACGGGTTGACGGCCGCTATCACATTTTCACCATTAGACCGGAGGGCGGGAGACCGACCCAGCTTACTTCAGCTTGGGGTGATTATGAATCACCGGACTGGTCTCCTGACGGTAAACAGTTGGTTTTTTCCCGGATGAGAAATGGTCATTCTGAAATTTGCACAATTTTTGCCAATGGTAAGGGGATGCGGGTCTTGTTTTCCCTAACAGGTAACCAGACTTCTCCCCGCTGGTCCCCTTATCAGAAGTCAGAAACCAGAAGTCAGAGGACAGAATAGTTGGTGCTTGGCATTTGATGAATGGTTTGAAGAAAAGAGACAAGCAGTTAAGCATAGTTTAAACCGGCCTTCGGCTGTTAACTATTCTGTCTTCTGAAAACAAGAGAGGAAACAAAATGAAAGCGATAAAAAATATTTTTATATCCGGTTGTGCTATATTGTTACTCTGTCAATGTGCGACTCAGGATGATGTCAGGACACTGAATCAGCAGATAAGGGCTGTTAATCAAAAGGTGGAAACGGTCAAGACTTCTACAGTTACCCAGATGCAGAGGCGACAGGCCAGTTCGGTTAACCAGATTGACCAGGTCAGCGATGAGGTTGTTCGAATCAGGTCTTTGATTGAAGAAAGTAATCATCGCAACGAGCTTGAGTATAATCAGCTCAGCGAAAAACTGGTCGTTGTGCAGTCTGTCCTTGAAGAGCGTATGGTGGTGATTGAACAGAACAATATGGTCTTGCGGCAACAGGTAGAGCAATTATCAGCAGGTATGGAGAACATACAGCGAGATAGAATTCAGGTGGCGGAGCAACGGGCCAGAGAGGCTGCTAAGCGGGCGGAAGAGGCCAGGCAGCGAACAGTTATGGCTGCCAGTGGTTCTGCCGGTTTTGTCAAGCTTCTTCCCGCCGGGAAAAAAATCAGGGTCGGTTCGGCTCCTGTGTTTGCTGCCGGTACCACTGGAAAAGTGGAGAAACAGCCACGGATCGTTCCAGCTCAACGGAAACCTTCGCAGAATGAGGTTGTGTCCCGTGATGTTTCCGGTACGGTTTCATTGTCTTCGCCTTTTGAACAGGCAATGAAATTATTTAATAAGAATAAGTATAAAGAGGCATACCAGAAACTTGAGAATATGCTTGCTGATAACCCGAGGGGAAGAGCTGCACCCCGGATTCTTTTTTATATGGGAGAGTCGCTTTACAGGCAGGGGGACTATGATCTGGCGATTCTGGATTATCAAAAAATTATTTCCAATCATCCAAAGAATTCTCATGTTCCTGCTGCTCTTCTAAAACAGGGCATATCTTTTGAAAAGCTCACCGATAATGAAACAGCTAAAATTATTTATCGAAAATTGATTAAAGAACATCCTGGCACACCAGAAGCCGAAAAGGCACGGACACGGCAGGCTGATCTCTAAGGGATGGGATGGTGTGAGTTTTCCCCGGTGGTGGCCTGATGGTCCGGTTTTCCAGGAGGGGGGCAGACTGTTTTTATTGATATGGGGAAAACAGAGAAAAAGCGGCTGGATGTCCTCTTGGTTGAACAGGGGTTTGCCGAAACCATTTCCATGGCTGCTGCTCTTGTTGGTGCCGGAAGAGTTACAGTCAACGGGATAAATAATTGTAAGGCCGGCAACCAATATAGTATTGACAGTGAGCTGATTGTTCGTGACAGGGAACCTTTTGTCAGTAGAGGCGGAAAAAAACTTGCTGCCGGGCTGAGCGGATTCGGAGTTGAGCCTGCAGGCTTGGTCTGTGCCGATATTGGCTGTTCGACCGGTGGTTTTACAGATTGTCTTCTTCAGCAGGGGGCAGCGAGGGTATATGCTATTGATGTCGGTTATGGGCTACTTGACTGGAAACTTCGTCAGGACTCACGGGTTGTGGTTCTTGAGCGATGTAATGCCAGGTATTTGAGCAGAAAGGAAATTCCGGAATCAATAGATATTTGCGTGATTGACGCCTCTTTTATTTCCCTCTCGCTGTTACTCGAACCGGTATCGAAGCTGTTTGCCGATGAAATTGCTATAATTGCCCTTGTCAAACCGCAATTTGAATTACCGAGAGAAAAGGTGGCAAAAGGAGGGGTGGTACATGAGGAGCATTTACGATTAGAGGCTCTGGATATAGTTGAAAAGTTTTCTCTGACCCTGGGCTTGAAGTGTCAGGCTGTTGTCTGTTCACCGATCAAGGGGGCCAAGGGAAACCAGGAGTATTTGATTTATTTATCCGGCACTCACCGATCATTGAACTACAATATTTGATAAACTGGTGAGTGCCGGATTAAACATTGATTTTTAATGCCCGGTGAGTGCCGGATGAGGAGAAATAAAATGAAGATAAAACAGCAGGGAATGGTTTATATTGCTAAAATATCAACACTGGCGGTCATGCTGATTATTGGCTCTGTAACGGTTGCTTTGTCGGCTGAGTTTGTAAGTGTATCCAAGGATGGGGTGAATGTTCGTTCCGGTCCTTCAACCAGTCACCAGATATTGTTCAAGTTTCCTGCCGGTTATCCGCTCAAGGTGATAGGCAGACAGGGCAAGTGGTTGAAGATAAGTGATTTTGAAGGTGACAAGGGATGGATATTCTCTACCCTGGTTAATACAACGCCTTTTGTGATTGTCACGGTTAAAGAGGGTAATGTCCGCAGTGGTCCCGGGACAAATTTTGACAGGGTTGGCAGTGTTACCAGGGAAGTTATCTTAAGAAAACTGGAACAGAAGGGGAGCTGGGT
>CAZHPX010000012.1:0-12416 GCA_964534785.1 uncultured Desulfobulbaceae bacterium
GATACCTTGTAAAAAAACAAGCAAAAAAAAACAACTTAGGTGTATAATGTGAATGTTATGATTAAACAAAACAAGTTAAGTGCCAGTCTGGAAGATTATCTCGAAGCAATTTACCTGATAGTCAGGGAGCATGGGGTTGCCCGTTCCAAGGAAATAATGAAACACTTAAATGTGTCCGGCCCATCGGTTACCGAGGCCCTGCAGTTATTAAGTGATAAGGGAATGGTCAATTACCAGCCCTATGAAGCCATCACCCTTACCGCCCAGGGAGAAGAAGTGGCCAAAGATATCCTCCTTCGCCATGAAACCCTCCGCGATTTTTTCATCGAGGTACTGGGGATTGACCGAGAGACGGCAGATAAGGGTGCCTGCAAAATGGAACATGCTGCTTCTGCAAATATTATAGAGCGAATGATCCAGTATACCCGTTACCTGAAGGAAGGATGCGAACATCGTGATTGTGCCAGCATCAACTGCTTTCAGGAGTATCTGCAAAAAGAAGTAAAGAAATAATGGAAACAATGGAAACAACGAACCAGACCAGCATCAATGTACCTGTCCCCCCGCAGGTATCTCCAGGGCCGCTTCAACCTGCAGGACAACCAGTCGTCGTACCGGCTCCGCAATTCTCCCAAACCGGCACCCTGATTACCACACTGACCATTGCCAGTGCCCTTTCCATTGGTTCCAACATGGCCGATGTAAAAAATAAAAAAATGAGTATCTCCCAGGCTGTACTAAACGCTGCAGCCAAAGGAGTAGCTGCCACTATTATCCTCAATGCCACGGCACGAAGCACTGCCCTGCAGGTCGTGACAACTGCCGGAATTCTCGCCGGAGCCGGTTTCCTGATTGACACGGTCATGAAAAAAGACAAAAACAAGCACCATCCCCGCGCCACCCCTGAGGTGTCAGAATAAATGGACATGCCATTTATGCCGCCTGTCACCATCGTCCATGAACTGGAGCAGCGAATTCGTCTGCACAGTAGAGCAATCAGGAAAAAGACTCTTGACCCCGACTATCTCGAAGCAGTAATAGAAGCCATTCCCGGAGTTGAATCAGTCAGAATCAACTCCAGGGCAGGTTCTGTGGTGGCCTGTTATGATGGAACCAGCTCCACCCGTGAGACCATTATCAACTGTCTTGCCGATCTGCCCTCCGAAGTATTAGACGGTAATGGCAGGGTCAAGACTCTCCATTCCGTTCTCTCCCTCGCCTTACGGGGAGCAGCCACACTCTCTATTCTTTTTTTACCTCCCCTCTTACGGGTTCCTCTTGCTATTATCATGTCTGCTCCTGTCCTTGTGGAAGGGATTATCACTCTCTGGAAACGGGGAATCAAGGTGGAAGTTCTCGACGGGGCAGCCGTACTCTTCAGCCTCGTCCGTCAGGACTACTTCACTGCCTCCTCAATTGTTTTTCTGCTTGCTGTTGGGGAATACCTTGAAAATTTAAGTGAAAACAGAACCACCGGCCTGCTCAAAAGTCTTCTTAAACCGCAGGTGGAAAAAATATGGATTGAAGTTGATGAGCAGGAGCTGGAAATACCCATTGACCAGGCGAGAATCGGCGATCTGGTCATTTGCGGAGCTGGAGAACTTATCCCCTTAGATGGCGTGGTTGTTAAAGGCGAGGCTTCAGTGAACACCAGTTCCATCACCGGTGAATCAGTACCTGTGCATGTGGAACCAGGTGTCGAAGTGTTATCAGGGTCTGTGATTGAAGAAGGACGAATTGTCTTTGAGGCAAGCCGGGTGGGAGCCGATACCTCCATGGCCCGCATATCAACCTTCCTTGAAAACTCGCTTCGTTACGAATCGGAATCCCAGAAAAAAAGTGATGAACTGGCCGATAAATTAGTGCCGGTAACTTTTGGTCTCGGCCTTGGTTTGCTGGCAGTAACAGGGGACCTTACAAAAGCTGCTGCGGTTCTCACAGTTGATTACTCATGTGCCATTAAATTAGCCAACCCGGTCGCGGTCAGGGTCGCCATGTTCACTGCCGCAGGTCAGGGAGTATTGCTCAAAGGTTCCCAGGCCATGGACGGTCTGGCCAGGATTGACACCCTGGTCTTTGACAAGACCGGCACTTTGACCAAGGGACAGCTCAAGGTCACCGATCTTAACGGCCTCCCCCCATACAGCAATGACGAACTTTTGACCCTTGCCGCCGGTGCGGAGGAACATTATTCGCATCCGGTGGCATCGGCAGTGATGGCAGCGGCCAAAGAGCAGAAACTGAAAATCCCTGCCAGCAGCCAGGTTGACTTTATTGTCGCCCATGGCGTCTCTGCCTATATAGACGGGAAAAATGTCCTGGTCGGCAGTCGCCATTTTGTTGAGGACGATGAGCAGATTGACTGCTCAGCGGTGAACGATGCGGTTATCTCCCTCCAGGGGGATGGGAAATCCATTCTTTATGTGGCCTGTGAAGAAAAGCTGATCGGGATTATCGGGTTAAGGGATGAACTGCGGCCGGAAGCAGAAGAAGTACTGACTGCCTTGAAAAAATCAGGAATTAAAAAAATAATCATTCTTACCGGTGATGCCAGGTTGACAGCCAAGGCCCTGGCCGCCAAGCTTCCAACTGTGGATGAGGTACACTGGGAATTAAAACCTGAGGACAAGGCAAAGATTGTCACCGATCTTCAGGAACAAGGACATCGAGTCGGATTCACCGGCGACGGAGTAAACGATGCCCCGGCTCTTATTTCAGCAGATATTGGTATCAGCCTCCCGGATGGTGCCGACCTTGCCAAAGAATCTGCCGAGGTAATCCTTTTAAAAGATGACCTTAACTGCCTGCTGGCCGGCCGCCTGATTGCCCTGCGCAGCCAACAGACCATCAAACACTCTTTTGCAGCAGCAGTCGGGTTGAACTCTGCTTTTCTCCTCCTTGCCAGTTTTGGCATGATCCAGCCGGTTACAGCCGCCCTGCTCCATAATGCAAGCACGGTTTCCATTCTTGGTTATGCTGCTGCCAGAGGTCAGGGTCTCAGAGGACAGAAGACAGAGGACAGAAAGCAGATAAGCGGAGCGAAGCGGAGACTCCGGAAATCAGAAGTCACAAGGGGGGAATAAAAAATGTATTCATCTCTGATAGATGCCCCTGCCCACACAGATCTTGTTATCCTTGAAATCACCCGTCCTGAACTTGCGGTCTGGTTACAGCGGTTAGGGCTTTTCACCGGCAGTCACATCATCCGCCATGATGAAGAGATAAATTATCATCCTGCCAGGGTACGGGGAGAAAAAGGCGATGTCATTATCCCCGCCGGTCTGGGTCTTAAAATTCTTGTTCACACTGAAAACGGAGAGAAAAAACCCCTGCTGGAAATGAGTAAAAAAGAACAGGGGCATATTGAAACCATGTCCTGCGGTCGCGGTTGCATCAATGCCATGACCCGTCTCGGCATAAGAGAAGACACGGATATAACTTTTATCCGGGCTCTGCCCCATATGGACTATATCACTCTTATCGACGACAGGGAACGAACCAGGTTGTCAGAAGGAGAAGCCGCAAGAATATGGGGAAAATGTCAGGGCGAGAAAGAAGAAACACAGTTTTATTTTGCCAGACGCAAAAAAACCTTTTCTGTGAGCGAAATAATCGGCGGAAAAACAGTCCGGAAACACCTGAAAACCCACGGAGTACAACCGGGTTCTCTCCTTATGCTGGAGAAAATAGAACAGACCCAGGAACTGCATAAGCCTGGGGTCGAGCCAGTGGCTATCACCAGTCAGGGCGGGTTAAGACTTTACCTGAACCCGGTTCAGGCTGAACAGGTCATAGTAAAGAGCGTTGCCCGGGACAGTCAAAACCATCCCGGGCAACAGGAGAAAAACAACCTTGGAACCGGGGCATAAAGGATAAAACCTATGCTTTATTACCTGCCACCTCATCCTGAGCTTCATCCCACATGGATGAGTATTTATCTTTTGCAGATGACAGAGACTCGTCAACCTTTATTTTTGCCTTATAGGCAGTTTTCATGGTTTCCTTTACAGCCCGGTCAACCAGACACTCTTTTTCAACCTGATCATCACTCTTCAGGCCAGCCTTTTTACCGAGCTTATAGGTCAGGTAGCCGGCAGCACCAAGTACTGCCCAGCCAACAGGGTTTGTGGTCAACAGGGGTAAAAAAACAACTGGATTTGCCATTACTTGCCTCCTTTAATGTCTTTGGTGTTTTTTTGTGAATCTGTTACAGTTTTGTCTTCAATTCCGGCAGGGACAGCGACGATCTGCGATGCCGCAGCTTCTTCTTCGCCTTTTTTCCTGCCTCTTTTATAAAGTACATAGCCGCCCAGACCAAGAATCAACCAACCAATCGGTGTTGCTGTGAATGGAATATAAATCATGTTAAACCTCCTTAAAAAAATAACCATAAAAGTGACCTTAATCCATCACCCCATAAATGATTTCCCGATGTTGACTATAATATAAATCAACTTTTTAAGGCTGTCAACTATTTAAAATTATTAAATATCTGTTTACCAGCAACAATTAGATTGCAATTCCCTAAGATTAGCAGGGCTGTTCAATCAACAATATAATTTTTCAGCAGAAAGGCTAACCCTGATGAATCTCATTATCTCAGATAATCAACCACGAATCAACAAAACATTACTTAAAAAAGTCGGAGTCAGAGTCAAGCAGGCCATGCCCGGTCGGATGCGGGTCAGGGTCAGGAGTCTCCAGCATAGAAAACAACCATCAATCTGGATGGGAGAACATTTAAAAAAAGCAGTTGGAGTGAATAATGTCGAAACAAAGCCTGTTACCGGTTCAGTCATCATCTTTTTCAACCCTGAACTAACTACAATCAGGGCCTTGCTGGCTGAAGTGATTGAGCAGATTCTCCACCCGGTGGCATACCCTGAACCGCCAAAACCGGCAGTCGGCATCTGGAAAACCTGTGCTTGCAAAGAAGAAGATACCTGGCATAAGAAAAAACGCAGAGTGATCTGGCTGAGTGGCTTTATGCTTTATGCGGCCGTGCGGATGTTTATTTTCAAGCTTCCTCTTCTCCAGACTCCTTTGGGCCTGATCGGAATTGTTGCCATGCTTGGCACAGTTCCTCTAATCAGGGAGAGCTTAAAAGACCTGTTCATAGATAAAAAAGTTACGGTTAAACCATTTCTTGCCGCCGGCAGCCTGGCAACCATTGCCATGGGCCAGGCTTTTTCCGCATTACAGATCATCTGTATCTATAATGTTGCCGAACTGACAGAAGACTATGTCGCCAAACGCTCTCGTCAGGCCATCCGCAACATTCTTGAAGTTGCCCCTGCCAATGCTTTTGTCATGGTTGACGGTATGGAGGTGGAAACCAAGGTGGCTGATATCCGTCCCGGTGATATTGTTGCTGTCCATACAGGTGAAAAAATCCCGGTGGACGGTACGGTACAGGACGGTGAGACCCTGGTGGATGAAGCCACCATTAACGGCCGTTCAGAAGCAGTCCTTCATAAACGGGGGGACAGCGTTTATGCAGGCACCATCATCAGCCAGGGTATTTTATTTATTAAAACCGAAAAAACCGGCGAAGACACCTATCTTGCCCATATCATGCAGATGGTGGAAGAATCCATGAGCAACAAGGCACCGGTGGAACAGAAAGCCGATCAACTGGCAAAACGGCTGATGAAAATTGGCCTGGCCGCCACTGCCCTTACCCTGCTCCTGACCCTGGATCCCATGCGGGCTTTGACCGTGATGCTGGTCATGTCCTGCCCCTGTGCCACCGTCCTCGCCGCATCTTCGGCGGTCACAGCATCGGTGGCTAATGCGGCCAAAGATTCCATCCTGATCAAAGGCGGACTTTATCTTGAAACCATCGGCAAGGCAGATGTGTACTGCTTTGACAAGACCGGAACCCTGACCATGGAGATGCCGGAAATCATCTCCATTACCGGTCGGACACCTTCGCTCTCCGAAGATAAAATTCTCACCATGGCTGCCACCGCAGAATCCCATAACCAGCATCCCATGGCCAAGGCAATCCTTGCCGAAGCAGCCGCAAGAAACCTGGACCCTGAACCACATGCAGTCTGTGAATTCAAGGCTGGTCGCGGTGTCCTCTGCACAGTGGGAGGAGAGGCAGCCATTCTCGTGGGTAACAGCCAGTTCATGAATGAACATGAGGTTGATATAAACTGGTTTGCAAAAAAAGCGACTGCCCAGAAAGATATGGGCAATACCGTTGTTTATGTAGCTAAAAATGGTAAAATCCAGGGAATACTTGGTGTCGCCAACCCGGTTCGTCCGGAAGCGGTACGGATACTTGATTATTTAAAAAATGATGGGGTAAAGAAGATGTATCTCGTTACCGGAGATACCAAAGAGGTCGCCAGGACTTTGATGAATGTCTTTCCCTTTGATGATTGCCGGGCAGCCTTGATGCCGGAAGAAAAAGCCGCCTGGGTTGATGAACTGAAAAAAGAAAATTCCGTGGTCATGGTCGGTGACGGGGTCAATGATGCCCTGGCCCTGGCCCACGCCGACATCGGCATCGCCATGGGGGCCGGCGGGGCTGAGGTCGCCTTAGAAGCCGCCGATATTGCCCTGGCCGATTCCAATCTGGAAGGACTTATGAAAGTAAGAAACTTAAGTCACCAGACCATGCGGGTTATTGACCAGAACCATTACCTTGCGGTTTCCACCGACCTTATTGGTGCTGCTCTTGCCATGCTTGGCATATTGTCACCAATCATGGCAGGGATGATTCATATTCTGCATACCGGCGGCATTCTTCTTAACTCCGGTCGTCTGCTTTCCTGGCAGCCACCGGTGGAGCCCACGGGTTGCTGCCGGGGTTATTTACTGGCCTGCACATGCGGCAAAGGTAAATGTAAAAACAAGACCTGTTGATTCGGGTTCAAGTTTGCATATATAAAACACTTCTGAACAGCTAAACAATACTGCCGCAGGCAGCTTGCTGATTATGGCTTCTGGTACTGATATAATGAAATATTTGCTGACAGATAGCACCAGCCGGGTTGATTTTATTGCCTATGCACCCATGCATAAATTCACAGGCTGGGCAAAGGAAGGATTAACCGGAAGCATGGAGATTGATTTTGACAGTTTAAGCCTTGCCAACATTCAGGCAGTAGTAAAAACCTGTTTTTTTGATACCGGAGATGATAGTAAAAACAAGGCCATGGTTGAATACTTCTCCCTTGACCAATACCCTGAAGCCAGTTTTATCATGACTGAATGTCAAAAATTCAGTAAAGTAGAAGACAGCCTTTATCAATTTACTATCCTGGGTATCCTTGAGTTTTCCGGAATCCGCAGGCAGTTGCCCATCACATGCACGCTCAGCCGGGGTGACAGACAACTTCAACTTGATCTTCAGTTTAAGTGGTCATTCAAGGCTTATGGCTTAAAACCGCCTACCCTGCTTTTCCTGAAAGTCAGAGATATCGTTGACATCAAGGCACATCTTGAGTTTACTCTGGAAAATGCAGATTCAGTGGACAGGTAACAGGAGACATGCTTTTATATTATACCCCAAAATTCAAAACTCAAAAAAATGACTGAATTAAACATGGAAAACATTGTAGATGATTTTCTTGACCATGTTCGTTACCTCAGGGTCAAACACCATGTCCCGGGAAGAATCAGGGTCAAGGCCGACTTGAATGGAGTAAAGAAACTGGTTAATGTTGGCAGCACGGTTATTGAAGAAACAATATCGGCAATGCCCGGTATTTATAACTACCGGATAAATAAAAAGGCATTATCGGTAATCATTGACTATAATCCGGAAATACTGCCTTTTGAATTATGGGAAGACATAGGTAAACTCGGCGAGTACCCTCTATACAGAGAACGAATAAGACAACAGCTTCTTGACATTCTGAACAACAACCCAGGAAATTCATAATGGAAGAACAAAAAATCAGTCCAGCAGACAGCGAGTCTGAAACTGGAATTTCTACTCCCGTTTCCCCTCATGATTCCACAAGCGGGACAACCCTCAACGCAACTGCCAGTAAAGAAGTAACAGCGGATACGGTCACAGAGCAAAATGCCGTTGACAACGAGACCGACACTATTAATCAACAACCATCCACCGGGCCGCAACAGCCGCAACAGCCGCAACAGCCACAACAAACTTACCAGTTACCGCCCGGATACGCGGTTGACCCGGCAACAGGGCAAATCTTTTTTATCGGCCAGACCATACAGCAACCAGTACAGCCGGGTTATGTGCAACCTGGTGTTATTTATACGAAGCCGCCACCACAGCAACAACCTTCACCTGAGCAGATTGCAGCTCAACAGGCCGCAGCCCAACAGCGTTATGGCCAGGTAATTAACACGGTTGAAAAATTCCTTGAAGGCGAGGCAACAGTGGCAGATGTGGTAAAAACTCTCTATACCAGCACAAGTCAGGACGATCAACTCTGGAAAGGGGCAATCGTTGGTGCGGCCGCGGCAGTCCTCCTGACCAGCGAGCCAGTGCGTGAGGCCATGGGTAAAACCATTGGCGGTGTGTTCCCAGGTCTCAAAAATGATAAATAACCGGTTTGTGGATTTTGTATTTGATATCAACTCAAGAATAAGCTATCAATACAGGCAGAGCCATGGCTGATCACGACCATAGTTATAAACAGTTATTCAGCCATCCCGATCTGGTTAGCGATTTGCTTGAAGGATTTGTCAGGGAGAAATGGGGTCCACATTAAATTCTTGAGCTTGATACCCTTGAAAGGGTAAACAGCAGTTTTATAACTGATGATTTACGGGAACGGGAAGATGATATAATCTGGCGGGTAAAGTTAGGTGAGAATTGGATTTATGTCTATTTGTTGATTGAATTTCAATCAACAATTGATAAGTATAATTTTTGAAGATTAAACCTGAATCCGTAAAAAATAAACTTGATATTTTAAGACACAGACAAAACCAAGAGGAGAATAATATGGAAATGACCCAGGCCACAACCACAACTCCAGCAGATAACCAGGCTCCTGCAGGTTCCGTCCACCAATACGCAGCAGCTATTCCCGCCGGTGGTGCTCCACCGGTTCAGGCTCCAGCACCATATTATCCCCAGTATGTGGCATCTGTCCCGGCCAGGACCACAACAACCATCACCTCCGAAGCACTTGCTGCAGGAATGTTTGGCCTGATAGTTGTAGCCACCGGAACCATGGGTGCTAATCTCCACAAGGTCCAAAATGGTGATATGACCATGAGCCAGGCAGTCAACAACAGCCTGGCCAAAGGTGCAGCCGGAGGTGTTGCCGCAGCATCGGCAACCGCAGCATCAGCAACCCTGACCAGCGGCGGAATTACCGGGCTGGCTGTAACCCTTGCAGCCGCCACCGGGGTCGGTTACCTGCTCAGCAACGGATAAAAAGCAACTTGGTATTAAACACAGCAAAAGGAGAATTTTATAATGGCAGATCAGACAGTACAGCAACAGGTTCAACCCCAAATGGCTTATCAGCAACCCGCAACTCCGGTTTATCAACAGCCTGCTCAAGCAGCGTATCCTGCAGTTCCAACCACTTCCATCCTCGGGCTTGATGTTCAGGATTCCCAGTTCTGGAAAGGTGTCCTGCTTGGAGCTGCTGTCACCCTCCTGGTGACCAACGAGACCGTCCAGAAAAGCGTTGTCAAAACCGTCTCCAAACTCACCCTTGCTGCCCAGTGTGGTATAGAGGAAATGAAGGAAAAATTTGAAGATGCCAAGGCGGAAGCCCATGCGGAAACAGCAACCAAACCAAAAGATACAGCAGAGGGTTAAGAGACGGACATTGACCTGTTGGTCAAAAAACATATTGACTGGCAGGCCATTGACCATCTGATAATGAAAGTACAGCAACAAAAAACCTTACCTGCACCAGTGCAAGCAATTAAATATGCGGTAAAACACAGGCGGTATTATCGAACCAGGATTAACTTCCCGTTTCTCCGGCGGCGTGCTGAGCTTTGTATCGCTGTCGAGAAGAAGCTGACCGGGATTTCCGGGGTCACCATGGTTAAAGTCCGTAGCAACTCCGGTTCCGTTATCATAGAGCATCCAGATGGAATGCTCCCCATAGCCACAATTCATGGCAATGTCAGTAAAACAATTGCCGGGTTTCAGCCCAGCCCTGAGACTCCATATATCAAACCGGAAAAATCCATACCATGCTGTTCCTGTAATAATAAACCCGAAAAAAAAAACCGGATCAATCATGTTTCCGGTCCGCTTTTAATCTTTTCCGGAATCTACATCCTCTATCTACTTGGTAAAAGTCTTTTCACCGCGACATCTGTTACAACGACCATAGCTGCCAGGGTATTCAGCCTGCCGGCCATTGTCGCCTTTGGCCTGTCCCTGCCTATTCAGCACCAGGCTCTTGAAAACCTGAAGAAAACCGGCAGGCCGGATATGGGACTTATATCAACCGGACTTCTTTATATTTCCATCCTCACCGGCAATGTCCTTGCCTCATTAACGGTTTTCTGGCTGTTCAATCTTTCAAGCTGGCTGGAAGACAGAATTAAAACCAACACCCGTCAGGCGGTACGGGAGATGCTGACCGGCAGACAAAAAAAAGTATGGCTGCTTAAGGAAGATCTTGAAATCGAAGTGGAAACAAAGAGCCTTATCCCCGGAGATATTATCAGTCTCGGTCTCGGCGATACCATTCCGGTGGACGGAACAATCATCAGAGGTAATGCCCTGGTTAATGAAGCAACCCTTACCGGTGAAAGTCTGCCCGTCACCAGAACCACAGAGGATGAAGTTCTGGCCGGGACAACGATTGAAAGCGGCGAGGTGAGAGTCAGGGTTGACAGGGCCGGAGAAGAAACCAGGCTGGCTGCCATAATCCGTCTTATCGAGACAGCCGAAAACGACCCCGGCGAATTGCAGCGAACCAGCCAGAAGTTTTCCCAGGTCATGGTTCCCATATCCCTGGGACTTGCCGGAGCGGCTTTCCTCTTCACCGGTAATCTGCTCCAGGCCATGGCCGTGTTGATTATCACCTGTCCCTGTGCCCTGCGTCTCTCCACTTCCGTGGCTGTCAGTTCCGCCATGAGCAGGGCTGCCCGTGAAGGAATTTTGATCAAGGGTGGTCGTTATGTGGAAATTGCCGGCATGGTCAATGTCCTGGTTCTTGACAAGACCGGCACATTGACGGCTGCGAGCTCAGAGGTGATGGCGATTTCCGCCATGGACAAGAGGTATAAAACGAAAACCATTCTCCAGCTTGCCGCCAGTGTTCAGAAAAAATGGTACCACCCCTTAAGCAGAGCAGTGGTCAGAAAGGCCGAAGAAAAAAATCTGCTGTTACTTCCCTGTGAGCAAACTGAACTGATCACTGGCAGAGGGACAAGGGCAATAATAAAAAACAGGGAAATCCTGGTGGGCAGCTTGAAGTTCATGGAAGAACGACTTGTCCCCTGCTCTTCTGTAAAAAAACAACAAAAAGAAAAAAACCTTGATATGAATACCGGCATACTTTATGTTGCCTCCGCCGGTCATATCATCGGGAGATTAGAAGTAAAAAGCAAAATTCAGGGGGATATTTTTCAGGCTCTGCAAAAGATAAGGGCCATGGGAATAAAACATATAGTCTTGCTCACCGGCGACAATCAGGCCGGCACAGAGCAGATATTGAAAAAATTTGACTTTGACGAGGTCTCCACGGGACAGTCACCGGAAGACAAGGCCGCCTGGATTAACAACTGGAAAAAACAACATCCTGAAGATGTGGTGGCCATGGTTGGTGACGGCATTAACGATACCCCGGCCTTTGCTGCTGCGGATTTAAGCCTTGCCATGGGTGAAGGCGGTGCCGATGTAACAGTTGAATACGCAGATATTGTTCTCCAGCCCGGCAGCATCAATCAGGTCACCGCTACCCTTGCCCTTGGCCGGCAAACCCTGCGGGTCATCAAGGAAAGCTACACCATAGCCATTGGCCTTAATGCTGCCACTCTCACAGGAACCACCCTTGGTATTATCTCCCCCATAACCGGAGCACTTGTCCACAACATGATCACCATTGCTGCGGTCAGCAATGCCGCAACCACAAGTCAAAAGTGATGTCAGTCATCATAAAAAGTACTTTAAATTATGGTCACCACCACCGCCCGGATATCCACCCGCACACTCCATCAACAGCTTGGGACATGATGCCTTGTCGGCAGATCAGGTTGAATGTCGAATACTGAATGTCGAAGTTAAAATGCATGATCCCGATATGCAAATAAACAGTTTGCTCTGGTGACACCGCTCTGCGGTGTCACCAGGGAAGGCCGAACCGGGGCTGAAGCCCCGCCTCCGTCGATAATTCGCCTTGAACAATTGTTTATCTTCCCGTATACCATAAAAAAAAAGCTTGTCCGAAATACCTATTCCCGGACAAGCTCTTATGGAGTGACCTACAGTGTAGATTCTT
>CAZHPX010000013.1:0-12254 GCA_964534785.1 uncultured Desulfobulbaceae bacterium
ACCGCAGGGGAGATGTTACGAGCACATAATTGAGTATCAATTCATTTGCGACGAACTATAGTTATACATAGTGCCAGTTATGAATTACTGTTTTAAGGTATCGGAAAATTAGCAGTGAAACGGCGAAGTTTATCTAAGAATCATTCCTACGGTAAATTAAGTCAACTATCAGTTACTGACCATTGATAACTGGTAACTTCTGCCCGAAGGGCATCATCTTCTCTGGGATGAAGACCCGGAAGACGGTTTCCCTGTCAAGATAAAAACTTTGCTTGATGAAACCATTTCGGGTTTTTTTGGTTCGGAGTAGTCGGTGTTTGCTGCTGAGAGGATGGCTGAGCGATTGATGGAGCTTGATTGAGTATGGTGGTTTCCAGGTTGGTAAAAATTGTCAGCCGGTTTCGGGACAGCAGGGTGCTTGTTATCGGTGATGTGGTCGTTGACCAGTTTATCTGGGGGACTGTCTCCAGGATATCTCCGGAAGCTCCGGTGCCGGTGGTCAATGTTGAGCGGGAGGAGTTTCTGCTTGGCGGCAGTGCCAATGTCCTCAGAAATATTGTTTCCCTTGGCGGTTCCGGAGGTTTATGCGGTTTGATCGGCAGGGATAGCATGGGAGAAGAATTGCAGCGGTTGCTGGCAGATATCGGTATATCTGCTTCCGGATTGGTAAAAGGTGATAGACCGACGACCGTGAAGACCAGGGTTGTTGCTCAGGGGCAACAGGTGGTTCGTTTTGATCGCGAGCAGACAGGGAATCTATCATTTGGGACCTTACATAAGTTTCGGGAATACCTTGAGGAATCTCTTGGTGACTTCGATGCGGTGGTGGTATCTGATTATGCAAAAGGTGTTGTTGATGAGCAACTTATGATCAGACTCCATAAACTGCTTGCTGAATTCCGTTTACGGAGGAAACGTCCCCTGCCACTTATTGTTGATCCAAAGCCGGTTAATGGAGAGCGGTTTACCGGGGCTACGGTCATTACTCCAAACCACCATGAGGCAGAGCAGATGAGCGGGATGAGGATTACGGATGAGCGGAGTCTACTTGCTGCGGCAAGGAGTATCCGTGTCAGACTCAACTGTCAGTCAGTTTTGATAACAAGGGGGGAGGCCGGTATGGCTCTGCTTCAGGAGGATGACACCATGGTGACTATTCCGACCATGGCAAAAGAAGTATACGATGTTACCGGGGCCGGCGATACTGTTGCGGCAACTCTGGCTCTTGGTCTGGCTGCTGGATGTTCAATTAAAGATGCTGCCATACTGGCAAACCATGCCGCCGGGATTGTGGTTGGCAAGGTGGGGACTGCTTCGGTGAGTAGTGAGGAGCTGCTGGCGACTATTGTTTGACACAGGTTACAGGTGTCAGGTTACAGGTTATAGGAAGTTGGAAGATAGCGGAGAAAAAGGGGTAAATGAATACATGGGTATCATGAGTATGACTGGTTTTGGTCGGGCAATGGTTTCTGCAGTTGGTGGCAGAAACTGGCTGGTTGAGATCAGGACAGTTAATCACCGCTTTTTAGACCAGCGGATTGTTCTGCCGGCAAGTCATAATGGTCTTGATGACAGAGTCAGGAAACTGATTTC
Organism: uncultured Desulfobulbaceae bacterium; assembly: GCA_964534785.1. Lineage (GTDB taxonomy): Bacteria > Desulfobacterota > Desulfobulbia > Desulfobulbales > Desulfobulbaceae > DRLX01. Next base: position 1,594 of record CAZHPX010000013.1, read on the forward strand.
TTCCCGTGTCAGTCGGGGGCGGGTTGAAACAACTATCAGGCTGGGTAAGGATGGGGAAAACCGAGTCAGGTTGGAGGTGGACATGGACCTGGCCCGGCAGTACCATGAATGTTTACAAACTTTGATTAGAGAGTTAGGTTTGGAGCAGGGGGTAAGCCTTGTTGATATGCTGAGCAGAGGCGGGGTGATTCGTGAAGCTGAGGAGCTGCCTGACCTTGATGGGGACTGGCAGATACTTGGTCAAGCCGTGAGCGAGGCACTTGATGATTGTGATCGGATGCGGGCATATGAGGGGGCGAGCCTTGAAAAAGACTTTACTGTGAGGCTTTGTGCATTCACAAAGCTTGTTGCCGCCATTGAGGATTATATCCCCGAAGTGCTGAAAAACCGTGAAGATGAGCTTAAAGGAAGGGTTGGAAAGTTGTTGAGCGGCTTTGATCTTGATCCGTCCCGCCTCGCCCAGGAATGTGCAGTTATGGCAGATAAAGCTGATGTGACGGAAGAGCTGGTTCGTTTGCGGAGTCATATAAAACAGTTTAGTCATTTTCTTGTTCTTGATGAATCTGTAGGCAGACGGCTTGACTTTCTACTTCAGGAATTCTTAAGGGAGGTTAATACCCTGTCCTCAAAAATAAGCGATGCAGATATTGCCCACATTGTTGTGGAGATGAAAAATGAAATTGAGAAACTGCGGGAGCAGGTCCAGAATATAGAGTGATTTTTTTAAGGGATATTTTTTATGGATAGCAGGCTTGTAAATGTTGGTTTCGGTAACGGGGTGAAAATCAATCGTATCCTGTCGGTTGTCAACCCCGGCTCTTCACCAATTCGTAAGTTGAAGGAAACCGCCCGCCAGGAGCATAAATTGATTGATGTTACAGAAGGGCGGCGAACCAGGGCTATTCTGGTTCTTGATTCAGGTCATCTGGTTCTTTCTTCGGTACAGCCGGAAACGATTTCCCAGAGATTGGCACAGTTGGAAAAAAAGTCCCGGAATCCTGAGACTTATTTTTTCGGTGCTGAAGCTGAAGATGAAGCTGAATTTGAATCTGGAGATGATAAGTGAACAGAGGTATGCTGATTGTCTTGTCTGCCCCATCAGGGTGCGGCAAGACGACCATGCTTAAAATGGTTATGGCCAGACTGTCAGGCCTGGTTTTCTCCGTTTCTCATACGACCCGAAAGCCTCGGTTCGGTGAGAAAAATGGCTGCGATTATCTTTTTGTTAATCAGCAGGAATTTGAAAATCTGCGGGACGCTTCTCCTTCCGGATTTCTTGAGTGGGCGGAAGTTTACGGCAATTTTTATGGTACAGGCCGGGAGAGTGTGGAAAAACAGCGGGCAGACGGATTTGATGTTATTCTTGACATTGATGTCCAGGGGGCGGCACAGGTATGTGTTGCATCTGAGCCCGTAACAGTTTTTATAGCCCCGCCTTCTCTTGATGAACTGAGGCATCGCCTGAGGGGACGCGGCACTGAAGATGAAGACACCATTGCCCGGCGGCTTGAGTCTGCTGAGCGGGAAATGGCTGTTGCCGGATTTTATGATTATCTGATTGTCAACGACAAACTTGATATTGCCGTGGAGAGTTTGTGCAGTGTTCTGGCAACTGAACGGTTAAGGCGGGGGCGTAATCTGCAGGGGACCCCGATCGCATTTTTATGAATCGCAGGAAACATAACAGCGGAAAGCAGAGCAAACTGGTTGAAAAAGACGGGGTGACAGATCCGGTAGATGATCTCTTATGGGGAATAAACCCGATTCTGGAAGGATTGAAGAGCCGGAGTTTATCTGAAGTCTATGTTCAACAGGGTAAGGGCGGTTCCCGGATTCAGGAAATTGTAGACCTTGCCCGCGACCAGGGGGTCAAACTCCGCTTTGCCCAATCCGGGCGGCTGGGAGTACCTGTCGGTTGCCGCCATCAGGGGGTGGTTGGCCGCAGGGCGGAAACGGTTTTTTTTTCTTTTGATGAATTGCTGGTAGATCTTGCAAGTTGCGGGAAGGGAGATTTTCGTCTCCTTGTCCTTGATTCTATTCAAGACCCGCGTAATCTTGGTTCCATCTTAAGAACCGCACTTGCAGCCGGATTTGCTCATGTAATTATTACCAGAGAAAGGAGTGCCCCCATATCCGGTACTGTGGCGAGAACTTCTGCCGGTGCCCTTGCTCATCTCAAGCTTTGCCGGGTGGTAAATCTTGTCAGAAGTTTGAAAGAATTGAAGGAGCAGGGTTTCTGGATATACGGGGCAGTGGCCTCAGCCGAAGCAGGGTCTTTTTACGAAACTGACTATTCAGGTAATATTGTCCTGGTCATAGGCAGTGAAGGTAAGGGAATCAGGCCGCTTATCATGAAATCCTGTGATCACCTTATCACCATTCCCATGGAAGCAGGGTTTGACTCTCTCAATGTCTCGGTTGCTGCCGGGATTATAATGTTTGAAATCTCTCGTTCTCGTTCCCGTAATGCCAGGATAATTTCAACAGGGAGCAGGTAAACATTTTTATCTGTTACCTGAATCCGTGAGCTCTCACCTGTGGTGCAGGTGAGAGCTTACCAATTTCCAATGCTTTTTCGTCACGGATTCAGGCATTAATTCTGACTGTCGGTATCAATAAATTCCCTGATCTCTTTTTCACTTAAAAGAAACCCCGACAATTTTCTCTTGCCGATCTGGAGTGTTGGTATCATAGTTATCCCGTCCTTAAGAGTTGTTCGGGGATGACGAATAATATCTATTTTTTTTATCTCCAGATCATCTCTTTCCTGTTGTATTTTATTCAGCACCCGGCTGACCATTATGCAGCGGGGTCATATGGATGATTTGTAAAAAGTAAGGGATAGCTTTTCGGCAGACATTTTTTATCCTCCTTTTGGGGAATTACCCTGGTGTTAAAGAACTTTAATCTTCTCTAACTCTAAACATGACCAATCAACATAATTACATGTATAACTGATTATCAACATGCCTGCTATAAACAATGTAGTTAATCTTCACCGGGCAGCGTGGATTCTGCCCATGGCGGGAGAGCCGCTTGTGGATGGGGCAGTTGCAGTTTCCAAGGGGAGAATTGTTGCTGTTTCCGGGTTTTCTGAACTGCGAAAACAGTACCCTGATGCCGTTGTCAGCGATCATGAGGGATATGTCCTCATGCCGGGCCTGATAAACGCCCATATTCATCTTGAGCTTTCTCATCTTGCCCACCTTGGCAGACAGAAAGAGTTCGGCGGATTTACTGCCTGGCTTGGTAAAATGCTGGCGGAGCGGGAAGCTCTCGGGGCGGTTGGTTCCCATGTGGAAGAGGCTGCCGGCAAAGAACTTTATCGCCAGTTCAAGAGCGGGGTGATTGCCCTTGCTGATATCGGCAATACTGGTATAACCGCCAGAATTATGGGGGATTTTCCCGGTCTGGTCCTGCCGTTTCTGGAATATCTTGGTCTGTCACGGGCATCGCTTGGATCAGCAGCAAAAAAACTTGCCAAAATAGATGATTCTGTTTGCTGCACGGCCCATGCTCCTTATTCTACCCATCCGGAACTTATTAAACTTCTTAAAAATCGGGCGGATATTCTCGGACATATCTTTCCCATTCATATTGCGGAACCGGTTGGTGAAAACTCCATGCTCAGTCAGGGTAGGGGAGAGCTTGTAGATTTTTTAAGACAACGAGGTTATTATAATTCTGATTCTTCTTTTATTCGGAGAGGAATTGACATTAAGGGTTCGGTGGATTATCTACATGGACTCGGTGTCATGGATATGAATATGCTTTGTGTCCATGGTGTTCATGTGAGTGAGAGGGATATTGATCTTCTTTGCCAAAGCAGGGCAGGGGTATGTCTTTGTCCGGGTTCCAATCAATTTCTGCAGGTTGGTAAGGCCCCGCTGGAAAAATATCTTGCCAGGGGAATTCTGCCTGCCCTTGGCACTGACTCGGCTGCTTCAAACCCGGAGTTGTCTATCTGGCGGGAGATGCGGCTGCTGTTTTCCTTGCATCCCCTGACTGCCCCTTTGAATATTTTGAAGATGGCAACTATTGGCGGGGCCAGGGCCCTGGCAATAGATGATATCTATGGTTCCCTGCAGCCCGGTAGGTCTGCGATGATGCTTGCGGTTCCTTTGGCTTCCGGGGCGGGGAATATTGATGAACTATGTTCGGTAATTATTGGTATGGATAGTAAAATTACCCCGGAATGGATAGGGGTATCATGGCCCGTATAGGGATGGTCAACTATATAAACACTGCCCCTATTTATGAAATCTGGAAGGAAACAAATATAGATGCGGACTGGCAGGTGATTGAGGCTGAGCCGGCAAGGCTTAACCGGATGCTGGCAGCCGGTGAGCTTGATCTTGGTTTTGTTTCTTCCTGTGAATATGCTGCCCGCCCCGGCCTGTATCAGATATTTGCTGATCTCTCCATCTCTGCCACCGGACCGGTGGGCAGTGTTTTTTTGTTTTCTGAAATTCCATTGCAAGAGCTTGGCGGCAAACCGGTATTATTGACAGGCCAATCTGATACCTCTGTCTGTCTACTTAGGATAATCCTTGAAGATTTTTACGGGGTGAGTCCTGATTATTATCGTGGTCAGGTGTTCGGCAGCCGCCAGAAGAGTGAGGAACCGGCTGCCATCCTGGCCATAGGAGATGAGGCATTAAGACTTCGCTTTGCAGACCGGTTTCCGGTTCGGCTTGACCTGAGCGAGGTCTGGTATGAAAAGACAGGCCTCCCCTTTGTTTTTGCAGTGTGTGCTGTCAGGGAAGATTTCCTTGATAATCACCGCCATGAGGCCCGCCGGATTCACCAGACTCTGCTTTCCTGCCGGTCCGCCGGTCTTGCCCGTTTAAGCGAGATTTGTGAGAGAGTAGCCCGGCACATTCCCATGGACAGCGAGGCATGTTCAGCCTATCTGCATGGGATGGAGTATGATTTGCAGTTTGCCAAGCAGCAGGCACTCGAGAGTTTTTTCTCATTCCTGGTTGCCAGGGGTGATGCTGCCGTTGATGCCTTGCCGTTGAAGATTTTTTCTGAGTAATCGCATGGCAGAAACAAAAAATAAGAAACAAAAAAAACAATATGTCCACTGAAACAAAAACACCTCTTGATGAGGTGGAAGAAAAAAAGAAGTTTGTTCGCGATAAGTTTGCTGCCATCAGCGGCAGGTATGATCTTCTTAATTCCCTCTTGTCCATGCAGATCGACCGCTACTGGCGCTGGAGAACTGTCCGGTTATTGAAAGAGTTTCCGGCAGGGCCTGTCCTTGATCTCTGTGCGGGAACCCTGCCGCTTTCCCTGGAGTTGGCCCGGCAGGCAAAGGGGAGGCGGGTATTATCGGTTGATTTTTGTGAAGATATGCTCAGAGCCGGGGTAAAAGATTTACCGGGTGATGAGCGAAAAGAACGGATTTTCCCGCTCTGTGGAGACGGGGAGGAAATTCCGGCCCCATCCGATACATTTCATGGTTGCACCGTGGCGTTCGGGGTGCGGAATCTGGGGCGGGTAGAGAAGGGGCTTAAGGAAATGCACCGGGTTCTTCGTTCGGGCGGTAAACTGCTGATTCTTGAGTTTTCCCGTCCCACCAACCCTGTGATTAAACCTCTATATTCCTTCTATCTTAACAAGGTACTGCCTATGGTTGCCGGCAGGATTTCCGGTGACAAGGAGGCCTATGAATACCTTGCCTCCTCTATTGCTGCTTTTTATGAACCGGAGGAATTGTTGAGCATGATGCGGAATGCCGGTTTTTTTCCGGTGGCAAGAAAACCGATCTCTTTTGGGATTGTTTCCATGTATATCGGGATAAAATAACGAATATTAATTGGTTATGCGAGTACCTGGTAGCCATAAAAAAGAAAAATCGGGTGATTCGTGGATGTTGTGTCAGGAAAACAGGAAATCGGAGATAAGGTAAAAAACAAAACAATTATCCTTGCTGTTACCGGAGCATCGGCAATGCTCTATATTCCAGAGTTGCTTGATCTGCTTTGCGGGGAAGAGGTAGTGATCCATGGAATTGCCTCTGAATGTGGTCGTCTGGTTATGAACCTTGAGCTTGGGATGGCTCCGGAAGAGTTGTCCGGAATCAGCAGGTGGTTCGGGATTAACGATTTTGCGGCTCCTCCGGCCTCAGGTTCAAGCCGGTATAATGCTATGGTGGTACTTCCCTGCACCACCGGAACTCTTGGAGCCATTGCCGCCGGTTATTGTGGTAACCTTATCCATCGGGCTGCTGATGTGACTCTTAAAGAAAAACGACCTCTTTTGCTTGCGGTGCGGGAAACCCCGCTTGGCCGTATTCATCTTGAAAACATGTTGAGAGTTCAGGAGGCCGGTGCAATAATTTGTCCCCCCATACCGTCTTTTTACCTGCGTCCACAAAATATGAAAGAGATGGCTCGTAATTTTGCCGCTCGAATATGTGATTTGCTTGGAATTGATGTTGATGTTCCCCGCTGGGATTGCCAGAAGACAGAGGACAGAGGACAGAAATCAGAGAAAAGAAGACAGAATAGCTCGAAGTCTACGCTATCTGCAACCAAAAGCTGATATAAACTACACTTACTTGTGCTTACCCAATCTATCTATTCACTCTATTAACCAGGTAGATAGCGTAGACTTCGAGCGGAGACTCCGAATGCGAAGTATCAACCCATTCTGGCTTCTGTCATGGGAAAAAATTAAAATTCTGCTTGAAATGATCAAGTTCAAGCATACGGTCTTTGCCATGCCCTTTGCCTTTATGGGGGCCTTTCTTGCCGGCGGCGGTCCGCCGGAGTTAAGAGTCTTTATATTGGTTGTGCTTGCCATGGTTGGGGCAAGAACATGTGCCATGGGGTTTAACCGGATTGTTGATAGTCGTTTTGATGCAGCCAATCCCCGTACCGCCTCCCGGGCAATTCCTGCCGGTAAAGTGTCCCTTGCCGAGTCCTGGGGGATGGTGATTATCAGTGGCTGCCTGTTCTTTGCGGCCTGTTTTTTTCTTAACCGTCTGACTTTTCTGATTGCCCCATTTGCCCTTGCTCTGACCCTCGTCTATTCGTTGACCAAGCGGTTTAGCTGGCTTTGTCATCTTGTCCTTGGGGTTGCCCTTGCCTTTTCACCACTGGGCGGCTGGGTGGCAGTTGCCGGTTCCTTAGACGGGTATCCCTGGGTTCTCTCCCTCGGTGTTTTGTTCTGGGTAACCGGTTTTGACTGTATTTACGCATGTCTTGATGCGGACTTTGACCGCAGGGCAGGACTCTACTCCATGCCGGCAATCCTTGGCCGGAAACGATCTTTTCAGCTTGCTGTTGCCTTTCATGCCCTGGCCTTTGTGCTTTTTACTCTTACCGGTATCGTCAGCGGTCTGAATATGTTTTATTTTGTTGGAATCGTATTGACGGGGACAGCCCTTTTTTATCAGCACCTTATTGTCAACCCGAAAGACTTGTCCCGCATTAAAGTTTCTTTCTTTTCCATGAACGGCTTTATTGCCCTGGTGCTTTTTGGTGCCACCTGGCTCTCCCTGTCGACCAGCTAAGGCTGAGTGCAGGCAGGGGACTGAGCATAGGGGACTGATTTTTTTTTAGGAGCATAGGGGACTGAATTTTTTTCGAGTCTTTTTTCGAAAATCATTCTGTCCCCGGTGTTAGTGCGGTGTTAGTGTCCCCGGTGTTAGCACTAAAGTGTGATCAGCCGATTTGTACCTCAATCCGGCGTGGTTTAGCTGGTTGTGCCTTGGGCAGCTCAACCTTGAGCTGCCCTTCTGCCATTGAAGCCTTGATGTTTTCCCGGTCAATGGTTTCTGCAACTGTGAACCTGCGTAAGTAAGAACCGTTTTCATACTCCTCAAGAAGTATTTTTCCCGTTGGCTTTTCCAGGTCCCGGTGGCCGCGGATGGTCAGGGTCCCCTCTTCGAGCGAGACCTCAACTCCGCTGGTATCCACTCCCGGCATTTCTGCGATCACCGTGACCTTGTTGTCGGTTTCAAAAATATCAACCGCCGGGGTAAAGTAGTTAACCGTTTTTGTTGTTTCGCTGTCCTGCTGAGCAAGTTGTTTGTCATGTACTTTCAATTCCTGTTCATTCATGGTATCCCTCCTGTCCGTGCATTGTTGTTTTTAATTGTTTTGCCGCCGGTATTTTCTCAATCACCGGCAATGATACTGATTTTTCTGGGCTTTACTTCCTCGGCCTTGAAAAGGGTAATACTTAGAATACCATTTTGCAGTTTCGCCTGCATATCGTCCATGTTAACCTTGGTTGGCAGGGTGATGGCTCTGCTGAAACTTCCGGTTTCAATTTCCCGGCGATGATATGAAGGTCGTTTTTTATCATCTTCTGCAACCCTGTGATCCCGTTTTCCATGCAGGGTCAGGGTGTCCCCTTCCATGGAAATATCAAGACCCTCAGCTTTCACACCGGGAAGTTCTGCTTTTATAATCAGAGATTCCGCAGTTTCAATGATGTTCAATGGCGGGTAGACCGTGGCGTTTAACCGTGCCTTTCCTTCTGTGACCAAGGTCCTGGAAAGTTCATCAAGGCCGCGGCGGATTCTTTCAAACTCTGCCCATGGGTTCATGAAACGGGGTTGTTCTGCAAATCTTATGATTGCCATGTTCTTTCCTCCTGTTGAATGATGGTGGGTTTAATGCAGCATGTCTGATCGTCTACGACTTCTGGATTTGTTCGCTGTAAGAAAATAAGTATGCTGGAAGAGTTGTCAAGATATTTTTTTATCTGTTAATGCTGGTAAAAATGGAATATATTAGTTATTTTTTAAAAAAGATATACTTGCTGAAGAGAGGATTGTGGAAAAAACTGTTATTGAAAGCAAACTACCAGCTCTTGAGCTGATTCATCGTGGAAAAGTGCGGGATATGTATGGGGTTCCCGGGCATGATGATAAGCTTCTCATGGTCGCTACAGATAGAATATCCGCTTACGATGTTGTTATGGATGCCCCCATTCCCGGCAAAGGGGTGGTATTGACCCGGATCTCATTATTCTGGTTTGAATTGCTTAAAGGTATTGTCAAAAATCATCTGATAACTGCTGTTGTTGATGAATATCCAGAGGTGTGCCATAAGTATAGGGAGCAGTTGGAAGGTCGTTCCATGCTGGTCAGGAAGACCGGGGTTATTCCCATAGAGTGTATTGTCCGCGGTTATATTTCCGGTTCATTCTGGAAGGCATACCAGAAAAGTTCTACGGTCTGCGGGTTTGAGCTTGGGGAAGCTCTGCGGGAATCTGACAAGTTTATAGAGCCGCTTTTTACTCCTTCTACCAAGGCGGAACAGGGGTTGCATGATGAAAATATCTCTTATGCAAAAATGGAAGAAATCATCGGCAGAGAACTGTCTGAAAAAATGGCAGAGATAAGTCTTAAACTGTATTTGAAAGCTGGTCGGTATGCATTGAGCAAAGGAATTATCATTGCCGATACCAAGTTTGAGTTTGGTCTTGTGGATAATGAATTGATTTTGATTGATGAAGTCCTGACCCCGGATTCTTCCCGTTTCTGGCCCCTTGCCGAGTATATACCCGGTAAGGGGCAGTCAAGTTTTGATAAACAGTTTCTTCGGGATTATCTATTATCTCTGGATTGGAATAAACAGCCGCCACCCCCATCTCTTCCTGAAGATATACTGGAAAAAACCGGAAAACGATATCGAGAAGCCATGAACAGGTTGCTTGGGGTTAAGCCTAAATAATTTTGTATCTACAGGTAATTGTTACAACCAATGAAGATTCCATCTCTGCCGTTTGAGCTTAAAGGCACATCGTTTACCATACCTGCAATATATCTTCAATCATCTGATATGGAGATAATATCCGCTCATCTTGCGGCAAAGGTTAAAGAAGCCGCGACTTTTTTTAATAATGCACCGGTGGTGATTGACCTGGGCAGAATCGTGGATAATAATTACCCGGCTCTTGACCGTATGGTGTATTTATTGAAGGAACATGGGTTTATGCCGGTGGGATTGAGTGGTGGCAGCGAGGAATATAACCAGATGGCCAGTGCCATGGGGTTGGCTTTGCTGACTTCAGTATCTGCCGGAAAAGACAGGCAAAAGAGCGGGGAAGTTCAGGCAGAAGAGGTAAGTGAACAAAAAAACAATAATTGTTCCGGCAATGAGATGCCGGAGTCACCGGTGGAACAGGAAAAAACCATTCGTTCCCGGGAAAGTGGTCAGCAGAAAGCAGCAGCACAAGCTGTTGCCAATCGCATTATAACGACTCCGATTCGTTCCGGGCAGAGGGTTGTTGTTTCCCATGGTGATTTGATTATTACTGCTTCTGTAGGTTCAGGGGCTGAAATTATTGCTGCTGGCAATATTCATGTATATGGTACTTTGCGGGGCAGAGCCATTGCCGGGAGCAGGGGCGATGAGAACGCGAGAATATTCTGTAAACGCCTGGATGCTGATTTGATTTCCATTGCCGGTATTTACCAGGTTAACGAGGATTTTCCCAGGGAGATTAGCTCTGCCCCTGTGCAGATACGTCTGGATGGTGAACGACTTGTCATGAGTGAAACATAACTCGGTGTGAAATGGTAACTATTTGTTAATAAATATTTTTTTAATTTATGATACTGGAGGGTATGTCTTGGCCAAAGTAATTGTAATCACCTCTGGCAAGGGGGGAGTAGGTAAAACCACAACAAGTGCTTC
>CAZHPX010000014.1:0-6226 GCA_964534785.1 uncultured Desulfobulbaceae bacterium
TATCGGAGAATAAAAATATGACAATTAAATGCCTTACCTGCCATAAATATCTGCAATTTACCCGGCCCCAACAGGCAAAGCTTGACAATGCTCTCAAAAAACTTGAAAAAGAAAAAACTTTAACCATCAAGTGTTCGCATTGCCAGGGTGCCGTCAGGCTGGCTGGTACAGCCATGTCTGTGATGGGGAAAAATGGTGTCAGGCAGCCTGAACCTCCAGATATTGACTGGCTTCAACATGGTGATTTTGCAGGAGAAGAAAAAGTAGAAGATGTCCCCATGGCCATGGTGTTATATGGAGACTCTCCACAACGGGCAGGAATTGTTGAAGCCATGAAGTCTGTCGGCTATCAGGTTGTGGTTGCAGGCACCCATGATGATGCCATGAAAAAGATGCAGTTTGCCAACTTTGCATGTGTCGTTCTCCATACAAAACTTGAGCGGGAAGGGCTGGCACATTCAACCTTCCATAATTATATGCGAAACATGCCCATGGAGCGAAGAAGATATATATTCTATGTTTTAATCGGTCCTGAGCTTCACACTCTCTGGGAACTGGAATCCATGAGTGCAAGTGCTAACCTGACTGTTTGCGAAAAAGATTTAAAACATTTCGATGTCGTCCTTCGCAAAGCCATCCCGTCTTATGAGGAATTATTCGGCCCGCTCCTTGAGGAACTTGCTATGCACGGGAAAAAGTAACTTCTACTTAAATTGAGCGGTTTTTATTTTGCTTTTAGTGCCTTACTCCCCTGGTACCAGGGGAAATACGGAAGAGAACATGATGCCCTGCGGGCATAAGTTACCAATTATTAATGATCGATAACTGACAATTGGTCACTTAACAGCAATGATTACCACAGAAACTTCGCCGTTTCACTGCCGCCGCTTCACTGCTAATTTTCCGATACATCAAGAAAATTACGGCGTTATATACCCAGGTTACTTAACCCTCCTTCCTGACTTATTTTCACTTGATACATAAGGAGCAGCGAGAAAACAACGAATAACCTGGGCACTGACCCGGGCAAGATACTCATCCCCTTTTTCCATGGCTTCCTCAAGAGGTATCGGACCGGGACAGATACTGAACACCGCTGATATCCCCATATTATGCAGATCACCAAGATCATCACCGATGGTACCGGCAATGGCGATACAGGGAATTTTCCTTTTTTTTGCCATGGCAGCCACCCCGGCCGGGGCCTTGCCAAAGGCCGTCTGAAAATCAATCTGCCCTTCACCTGTCAGGACAAGATCGGCATCAGCCATTTTTTTGTCAAGACCAGTTAATTCAAGCACCATCTCGGTACCAGGTCTTAACTTTGCCCCAAGGAAAGCATACAAACCTGCTCCCATCCCTCCGCCTGCCCCGCTGCCCGGCAATTTGCGGATATCCAGGCCAAGATCATTTTGTATAACTGCTGCCAGGTTCGCAAGTCCGGCTTCAAGTATTTCTACCTGCTCTGGAGCTGCCCCTTTTTGCGGTGCATAAACTCTTGTGGCACCATGTTCACCCAATAAAGGGTTATCCACATCATAAACTGCCTCTATCACAGTATTTCTGAGCCTGGGGTCAAGACCACTTGTATCAACATGAACAATATCAGCCAGGGAAGCACCAACCGGTTTTAACTCTTTGTTATTATTATCCAGAAATCTGGCACCAAGAGCCGCTGCCATCCCAATCCCGCCATCATTGGTCCCACTGCCGCCAATGCCGACACCGATCTTACCTGCTCCCAGATCAAGAGCTGCCATGATCAGTTCCCCGGTTCCGAAAGTGGTTGTCCGGGCAGGATTACGGCAATCTTCCGGTAACAGAGCCAGACCGGAAGCAAGGGCCATCTCCACCGCCACAAAATCAAGTTCCGGGACAAAACAGAATTCGGCCTCAACAAGATCAAAACAAGGTCCGGTAACCAGTATCTTCCGTCGCTCACCTTTAAGGGTGTTAGTGGCCACGGCAACAAGGCCATCACCGCCATCGGCAACCGGAACCTTAACGATATCGGCATCTTCAAGCACTGACCTGATACCTGCTGCCATGGCCGCCGCTGCTTCACCGGCGGTTAATGACCCTTTAAAGGCATTAGGGGCAATGATTATTTTCATGTTTTTCCCCTTCATTATCCGATATTTTTTTTCCTTATTAAATATTAGATTTATGCAAATAATCACCGATAAACACAAGTTTCAGCTCATCTGCAAACCACTGCAGCCTATTAAATCACCCCCGGGTGAGGTGGTATTGCCGAGCCGCCACCCCAGTTTAATTTATTACGAAGGATGGAAAAATACCTTTTCTGAGGTGAACTGATTATGAGCAGAGGTTTGTTGGCAGCTTCAACCTGAAGGTTGTCGTCTTTGTCAAGAATCCAGCCTAAGCGGCCGTCCACCATAATTTTTACTTCATCAGCCTGTGCTGCCAGCCTGATGGAGATTCTGGTACCGGGGCCAAGCAAAACCGGTCTGGACTCTAACATGAATGGACAGATAGGAGTTACAAGAAGTGCTTCAAGTTCGGCATGAACCACAGGTCCACCAGCAGACAGGTTATAAGCAGTGGAACCGGTTGGAGTAGAAAAAATAAGCCCATCAGCCTTGTAAGTAGCAATATATTCATCATCAGCCCAGCAGCACATGCGAAGAAGCCGTGCTGTTGAACCCTTTAACACAACCACTTCATTAAGGGAAAAAAGAGGTTTTGTTCTTTGCCCATCCCTGTCTGTTTTCCAGGTCTTCAACATCATTCTTCGTTCTATCCTGATATTACCGGCCAGGATGGTTTCCAGGGTCTGATACATTTCTTCTGCTGCAATTTCGGTTAAAAAGCCAAGGTCTCCCAGGTTTATTCCAACTACAGGTATGTCCAATTCTGCGGCCTGGGCCGCCACGTGAAGAAGAGTGCCGTCACCACCAAGAATCACCAGCATATCCACATCGGGATTAATATCATCCATGCTGGCAGTAATACCTCTTGCATTCAGCCAGTTTATCAGTTCCCTGCCTGTCTGATTTATTTTTGGACTGAATTTACGGGGAATAACCCCGACTTTACGAATAATCATCAATCCTGACCAAGCTCGGCTGATCTTTTTGCCGCCCGGTCAACAGCCGACATGACTATAGCTCGCAAACCGCCTTTTTCAAGTTCATGGATACCGGCAATGGTGGTGCCTCCAGGTGAGGTAACCATTCCTTTCAGAATGCCGGGATCATCACCGCTTTCAAGAGCCAGCCTGGCAGAACCGTAAACAGTCTGTAACGTTAATTGCCTGGCAACCGGCCTGGGAAGTCCAGCCAGGACGCCACCATCTATCATGGCCTCGATAAAGGTAAATACATAACCGGGACCGGAGCCGCTCAACCCTGTCACCGCATCAAGAAGACGTTCCTCTATGCGGACACAGGTTCCAATGGCGGAAAAGATATCCATGCCAAGTTGAATATCTTCATCTGTTGCCATACTGTTTGGGCTGATAGCTGAAGCTCCTGCCAGGACAAGAGAGGGGGTGTTAGGCATCACCCTGATGATGCGGATTTTGCCAGTAATTTTTTCCATGGCGGCAATGGTTATACCAGCGGCTATGGAAATCAATAATTTATCTGCCAGTAATGACGAATACTGTTTGAGAACCGGCTCCATGACCTGGGGTTTGATTGCCATGACGATCACTTCTGAGTGCCGGCCCAGTATATCTGGAGAGTCTGTGATACCAACACCATATTTTTCCTCCAGATAAGTAAGCCTGTCGTTGTCAGGTTCTGCCACCATGAGTTGTGACGGGTCAACAAGACCAGCTTCAATCATGCCCCGAATCAGAGCCTCCCCCATTTGTCCCCCGCCGATCAGACCAATTTTTTCTGCAATTACCATTTATCTTATTTCCTTATTTTTTGTCTTTTATTTCTTTCTGTCTGAACAGATTGTATTCACAATTCTTTTTTACCAGCTTTACGGCAAAAAAAGGACAAAAAAAACCGCCGGAAAAGCCAGCGGTTGTTCAAAATAGAATATACAGTCTTCGGGATAGAAAAATCTTTAAACAAAAGAGATGTTCATGTTAGCCCGTCATCTATAATTATTCTACCTGTAAGCATGCTATCTATAAATATTTACGAGGCAGTGTTTCTAATAGTACTTTAGCATAAGCCGAATATTTACTTATACTCACCTTATGCTTCTAAGCATGCTGTGGTATAAATTTTTCAGAAGAGGGAAAAGGAAGAAAAGGCTGAAAACCAACAGATAAATCCTGTGGAAATTTATTCCCCCTGTTCTGTCTTTTATTCAGATCAGTCTGTAATGTTACCAGTTCCCAGCAGTCAGGATTATTAATAATTGCCTGCATCAGTTCAAGATGAAGCCCATGCCCTGAGCGGTCAGCTATCACATGTCCCATAACAGGATAACCAAGCAGAACCATATCACCAATCAGGTCAAGAACTTTATGCCGAACAAATTCGTTGTCAAAGCGAAGCCCACCCTCATTGAGAACAGATTGCCCGTCCCAGTGAATGGCAATCACATTATTAAGATTGCCGCCAAGGGCCAATCCGTTTTTCCAGAGAGCCTCGACCTGTTCAGCAAAGCCAAAGGTTCTGGCCTTGGCTATTTCCTGGCAAAAAAGTTTACGAGTCACCTCAACACTATAAACCTGTTCTCTAATAAGATTATCTGTGAAGTTGATTCGTTCAGTTACCCTAAAACCATCCCATGGTTCAATACGAATTTTCTTTATGCCATTGGAAATATCGACAGGATGAGTAATTTTTAAAATCCTGCGCGGAGACACCTGCCTTTTCCGGCCTCCCCTGGCAAGTAAATGAATAAAAGGGCCGGCACTGCCATCCATAATTGGAACTTCATGACCATCAAGTTCCACAGTAGCGTTGTCAATTCCGGAGCCGTAAAGAGCAGCAAGCAGATGTTCGGTGGTGGAAACTTTGACACCACCTTTACCGATGGTGGTGGCAAGCCTTGTCTCAACGACATTATTCATGTGGGCAGAGATGAAAGGTTTTTTGTCCAGATCGGTACGGGAAAAGTTGATCCCTGAATTTGCCGGTGCCGGTTTAATGATCATATTTATCGGTCGCCCGGTATGCAGCCCGATACCACAACAACTGACCGATCGCTGCAAAGTATATTGGTGTGACTCTATATTATTGGAACTCATAAAAATCCTTACTTTTATTACTTAATATCAAAACTACCTGAAACTTGTTCAAATTTTTATACTTATAATGCAAAAAATAATCCTTTTGCAAGAAAAATCTCAAAAAAAGACTAATTATATTATAAGCAAACAAAACAAGATGTTATGTGAATGTGAGCCCTGTCACCAGAAGACGGTAAAGCAACAGCACTTGTGGGGAAAACAACACAATAAACCATTATGGCCTCCCATGTTGTTTTTTTCACACAACAAATTCAGATTAAAATCGCAATTCACCTGTTTCCATATTTGAGAGGTTCAGCCAGGGCGAATGACTCTGCAATCAGGACTGCGAAGGTGACGAAGAGTAAGCGGTCAGATGAAACCAGGATATGGATTTGCAGTGACTGCAATATAATCGGATTCTCTGCTTATTTGATCCATTTGGTTGCAAACATGACTTGATTGGGGCAGCAGAGGAAAACGCTCAGTTCACCGGAAAAACGGCGATGAAAATTCCGGCAGCATCTGCCCAGAGCCTGCTGTCCACGGTTGGATGGTGGAGAATGTATAAAGCGTTTTCTGCTGTCCACTCTTTTTGTTTTACTGCCATTATATTAATCCCTAATTTTTTTTCTATTATTATTTGATTATTGTTACGTTTTTGTACTACAATTAATATGAGCAGCAAGGTAAAGATGTTGCTGACCGGTGCGGCTTCTCCCGAAAGTTATGCCGGTTGAAGGTGTGGTGGATGTGGATATTGTCGTTCGTGGCTGCCCTCCGACTTCTGCCGATATCCTTGCCACTTTGCAGTCGTTGATTTCCGGCACAGAGATGCCGGTTCGTTATACAAAAAATCTTTGTAATCAATGCCCACGGGAGAAAACCGGGATCATGACTCCCCAGTGAAGTTTTCTCACCGAAGGGGTCAGGGCGGTAATGGAACTTGAGGAAATTGATCCTGACCGCTGCTTTCTGGAACAGGGGGTTATCTGTGCGGGACTGGTAACGGTTGAGGGTTGTGGAGCGAGGTGTACGAGTCATAACATGCCCTGCCGGGGG
>CAZHPX010000014.1:6326-12126 GCA_964534785.1 uncultured Desulfobulbaceae bacterium
AACGGTTGAGGGTTGTGGAGCGAGGTGTACGAGTCATAACATGCCCTGCCGGGGGAATCATGTTTCAGGAAGATATTGTCGGTACCGGTTACCGGTTCAGTATGGCGGCGGATGTCCACTTTCAGGAGGAGGTGTGATGAGTAAAAAAATAGTTATAGACCCGATCAGCCGTATTGAGGGTGAGGGGAAGGTGTCTATCTTTATAGGTACAGACGGTGAAGTGGTTAAAGCCCGTTTTCAGATGATGGAGTTCAGAGCCTTTGAAGAATTTGTTAAAGGGAGGATGATCTGGGATATGCCGGTTATCACCAGCAAAATATGTGGAATCTGCCCAATTCCCCATCACCTTGCCGCGGTCAAGGCGGTGGAGGCGGTGCTCGGAGTCAATGAACTGCCGCCGGCGGCCTTGTTGCTTCGTAAACTTCTCCTTGCCGGGGGAGCGATTCAGGATCATGCCCTGCATTTTCTCTACCTTGCTTTTCCCGATTTTGTTTTCGGCCCGGAAACGCCGCCGGAAAAACGCTCTGTTGCCGGTTTGCTTGAAAAACATGGTGCTCTGGTAAAAAAGGCTGTTTTTTTAAGAAAATGCGGGGTGCAGTTGGCGGAAATGATCTCCAGCCATTCCATTTATCCGGTCACTGCTATTCCCGGGGGAATGAGTAAGGGGATTGGATGTGGGGGAGTTGGACAAGGTAAGGGCGATGCTTGCCAAGGGCTTGTAAATAGCGGAAGAATGTGCTGAGCTGGCCTGGAAGATCGTACAATCAGGTGTTAAAAATAAATTTCCGACAGATCTTGCCCCGACAAAATTTATGGCCATGGTGGATGATAATAAGGGCTTGACCCATTATGACGGCAAGGTCATGGTGATTGATGAAAAAGGTAATCCTCTTGAAACTTTTCGTGCTTCAGATTATGCAACCTTTATTGAAGAAGATGTGGAGCGGGATACCTGGGGTAAGTTTCCTTATTTGAGGAAATACGGTCGTCATCAGGGGATGTACAGGGTCGGGCCTCTGGCTCGTCTGAATGCGGTTGATCATCTTCATACTGAAAAAGGGAATGGATGGCTGAAAAAATTCAAATCCATTGGCGACGGACAGGCGGTTCAGGATATTGTCTTTTATCATCTTGCCCGCTGCATTGAGTTGGTTTACGAGTTCGAAGCCGCCATGATAATTATGGAGGATAAAAATGTACTCAGTACCGACACCCGGATTCCGGTGAAACGGGATGAAGGCGAGGGAACAGGTATTGTTGAAGCCCCACGCGGCACCCTTTTTCATCATTACAAATGTAATAAGCGGGGGGAGGTTACTTCTGCAGATCTGATTGTCCCGACAACTCATAATAACGAGGCCTTGAACCTTGCCGTGACAGCTTCGGCAAGGCAGGTGGTTCAGGATGGTGAAATTGATGAGGGCGGAAAACAGCAGATAGAGATGACGGTCAGAGCCTATGACCCCTGTCTGAGTTGTGCAACCCATAGCTGGGGTGATACCGACCGGCTAAATATTGAAATATTGAAATTATCAGGGAGATAAGCCGTGAGTGATTCATCTGCAAACTATGGTGCTGCTTTGGCAGCTTTTGAGAGAATTGTTGTACCGTGGATGCGAAAGAAAACCGGTCGCAATTTAAGTGAATTGCTGCTTGGCAAGGTTAAAAATGCACCAAGACCTGATTGTGAATCGGTCAAAGATTGTTTTTCTGAATTATGCCGGAATTTGATCTCCATTCAGCTCAAAGGTTACAGTGGACCCGTGTTGAGATTGCTGTTGGAGGCGGACGAATATGAATTATTATTTGATAATTTAAGCAGTGATTTTGTCTCTTATTATGAAAGAGAGGAAGATTTTCCGCCCATAGACAAGGTTTTTGAACAACTGCTTGCCCCGGAGCTTGTCGATGTTCTTGGTGAAGAACTGGTAGACCATTTAAACCAGTTATATCTTGATGAAGTGGAGCAGCAGGTTGGAGTTGCCGATCATAATCGGTTTCTTGTTGCCATGTCAACACTGGCGGAAACAGTGCCTTTGTTGAGTGAGGTTGAGTTCACCGAGAAAATTCAAGCTGTTGCTGAAATTCTTGAAAAACATAATACCGGTGATCAGTTTGATTCAGGGGAGGGTATTGCTGGATTTACCTTGGATGACGGGATTAAGGAAGTTATTATTCCTGACCTTGCCGATATCCTCGGTGAAGGGCCGATACTCTTTACTCTCGTTGACGATGTGAAGCATAACTGTAGAGGTATCTTTCCCGATGAGTTGGCACGGTTTTCCCGTTTTGTCAAGGAAATTAACAAGTCAGATATAATCATCAATATGTTTGGTGATCACTGGGCAGTGGAAAAGGAAAAGGAATGGCTTGACTCTTTCCAGAACAAATCTTCATAAATTTATGATATCTGGGTCGTTGCCTTTCCATTTCAATCGGAGTATCTTAGTCGGTTATGGATACTCTCTTTCAACTCGTCAGTGATTTCAGCCCCGCCGGTGATCAGCCCAAGGCTATAGATTCCCTGGTCTGCGGTCTCAAAGAAGGGGTACGGGATCAGGTTCTTCTTGGTGTAACCGGCAGCGGTAAGACCTTCACCATGGCCCAGGTGATTGCAAAAATACAGAAACCAGCTCTTATTCTTGCCCCTAACAAGACCCTCGCTGCCCAGCTTTTTGCTGAGTTCAGGGAGTTGTTCCCCCATAATGCGGTGGAATATTTTGTTTCCTATTACGATTATTACCAGCCCGAGGCTTATATTCCCGCCTCTGATACCTATATTGAAAAAGATTCTGCCGTTAATGATGCCATTGACAAGATGCGTCATTCCGCTACCCGTTCCCTGCTTACCCGTGAAGATGTCCTGATTGTTGCCTCTGTTTCCTGCATCTATGGTCTGGGATCGCCGGATGAATATAAAAATATGCATCTCCTTCTTCAGGTTGGTGAAAATTTTCCCATGGAGGATGTCCTGCGGCGGCTGGCATTTATGTTATATGAACGGAACGAGTACTCCTTTCATCGCTCTACATTCAGGGTACGGGGTGATGTAATTGAAATATTCCCTGCCCATGAAGAAAAAAACGCTTTGCGGGTGGAGTTTTTTGGCGATACCATTGATGCCATTACTGTGGTTGATCCCCTGCGTGGGATGGTTGTTGCTGATTTGCAAGAGTACACGGTTTTTCCGGGCAGTCATTTTGTTACCAGCCAGGAGAATTTAACCCGGGCAATGCGTACCATTAAGGAAGAGTTGCGGGAAAGGTTGGAGGAGTTACATTTGGAAAACAAACTGGTTGAAGCCCAACGCTTGGAGCAGCGAACCATGTTTGATCTGGAAATGATTTCCGAGCTTGGTTACTGTAACGGTATCGAAAATTACAGCCGTCACTTGACCGGTAAACCGCCGGGAGTGGCCCCGCCTAATCTTCTTGATTATTTTCCCGACGATTATCTGATGATTATTGACGAGTCGCATATTGCGGTTTCCCAGGTGGGAGGGATGTATAATGGTGACCGTTCCCGAAAAACCACTCTGGTGAACTTTGGTTTCCGCCTGCCTTCTGCCCTTGATAACCGCCCTTTGCGTTTTGATGAATTTGAGAAAAGACTCCACCGGGTTGTTTATGTTTCAGCCACTCCCGGTCATTATGAACTGGAAAAGGCGGGTGAGCGGGTGGTTGAACAGTTAATCCGTCCCACAGGTCTGCTTGATCCTGAAATAGAGGTACGACCTGCCACGAATCAAGTGGATGATCTTCTTGAGCAGATCAGGATTTGCACGGAAAAGGATGAGGCAATCCTGGTGACCACCCTGACCAAACGAATGTCTGAAGAGCTTACTGAATATTACGAGAATGTCGGGGTTAAGGTCAGGTATCTTCATTCTGATATAAAAACTCTGGAGCGGGTGGAGTTGATTCGGGATCTTCGCAATGGTGAGTATAATGTCTTGATCGGGATTAATCTTCTTCGGGAAGGCTTGGATATTCCTGAGGTCTCCCTGGTGGCTATTCTGGATGCGGACAAGGAGGGCTTTCTCCGTTCCAAACGCTCCCTTGTTCAGACCTGTGGACGGGCAGCAAGAAATATTCATGGCAGGGTTATCCTCTATGCGGATAGCATAACCAGTTCCATGCAGTACACCATTGATGAAACTAAGCGAAGGCGGATTATTCAGGCAGAGCATAACCGTGAGCGAAATATTATTCCCCGTACCATTCGCTCAGAAGTTAAAGACTCCATGGCCAGCCACCTCAAGGCATCGGGATGGCAACCGACCGAATACGGCAAGGGCAGGGCGGATGATGGTTTAATTCAGGCGGCAGAACCTGAAGTGGTGTATAGTAGTTTGGGTGAGTTAAGGGATGAGATAAAAAAACTGGAGAACATGATGAAAGCGGCGGCTGAAAAACTTGCCTTTGAAGAGGCTGCCGCTTATCGGGACCAGGTGAACGAGCTAAAAAAACTGGAGCTGGAAGTTGGCTGATTCTTTCGTCTATAAAATATCATTATCTATATTACCAAGAATGTTTGCCGGTTTATCCCGTATCTGGTTTGGCAGTTGCCGGGTGACGGTATCAGGTGAGGAATATTTACAGGAGGTTGTGAGTTGTGGTGGCGGAATTGCCACATTCTGGCATTATTCAATTTTTTATCTCTTTTATCATCTTCGCTCATTTCCGGCGGCGATAATGGTCAGTGCCAGTAAAGACGGTGAGTATATTGCCAGATTGATTGAGTTGCAGGGACATACTCCGGTGCGGGGTTCTGCCAACCGGCAGGGGGTTGGCGGACTTAAACGACTGCTCCGGGAAGTACGGGCCGGGAAAAATGCGGGTATTGTTGCCGATGGTTCCCAGGGACCGCCCCGTAAGGCCCAGGCCGGGGCGATTCTCCTTGCTTCCCGGTCTGGGAGACCGGTGCTGCCTATGGTGTGGTCTGCTTCAAGAAAAATTGTTTTTAAATCGTGGGATCGTACAGTCTTGCCTCTGCCGTTTTCCCGGATATTTTTTTATTATGGCAAACCGCTGTTTGTTCCCGATAAAATAAAGGGTGATGAAGTAGAGGAATATCGGTTAGAGTTAGAGAAAAGATTGAATTGTCTTTATGACAGAAGCCAGTATCAGAAGACAGGGAGTAAGATCCGAAAATAGACTGGAGGTGAGTGATGAATGAGACAGCTTTAAAGTATGCGGTTTATGAGGATTTATTTGATTTACCGGAACATATAGTTGGGGAAATATTAAATGGTGTTCTGGAAACCCATCCTCGACCTGCTCCCCGTCATGCCCGGTCGTCATCTTCACTGGGCGGGAAAATAGTTGGACCTTATGACCATGGACAGGGTGGTCCTGGTGGCTGGTGGATTCTGGATGAGCCTGAACTGCACCTTGGTCCCGATGTAATGGTACCTGACCTTGCGGGTTGGCGGCGGGAGCGGATGGAGTCTTTACCGGAAACCGCCTGGTTTGAATGTGTGCCGGACTGGGTCTGTGAGGTTATCTCACCTTCCACCGGCAGGATTGACCGGGCCGTGAAGATGCCCCTCTATGCCCATTACGGGGTTAAGTATATCTGGATAGTTGATCCTGATCTGAAAACCCTTGAGGCATACCAGCTCCAGGAGGATAAATCCGTAAACAAATGGCTGCTCATAAAAACTCTTCAGGATGCTGAAGCTGTATCTTTGCCGCCTTTTGACGAGATTGAGTTTGACTTGTCGGTGCTATGGGCTTGACAGAGGACAGAAGACAGAATAGTTTGATGCTTCGCATTCGGAGTCTACGCTATCTACCTG
>CAZHPX010000015.1:0-5178 GCA_964534785.1 uncultured Desulfobulbaceae bacterium
CGGACGGCGGATAAATCCGCCGCAGCTGAACTCTGTCGTTAGGCGAAAAAAATGACACATAGGAGTTTCGATGAAAAAGATGATACAAAAAATCCTTCCAGTAGCAGACATAATGCTCATGCCATTTGTTTATCCTGCCGCATGGTTGCTAAAAAGTATTCGTAAAGCTGGAGTAATCATAGATTACCGCACTGTAAGAATGCTTTGTTTAATGTAGGTGTATTTCCAATCCGCAATCATTACTATGAGCCACAATTTGACAATCGAATTCCGAAGATAGACTTCTCTGAAGACCGAAATCTGCCAGGAATAAACTGGAATGTCTCCGGCCAATTGGAGCTGCTTGAAAGCTTTGCTTTTTCTAAAGAACTAGCGAATATCCCACAAGAAAAACCAGAATCCCTGGAATTTTATTTGAACAATGGTGCATTTGAATCAGGAGATGCTGAATATTGGTATCAGCTCATTCGCACCATAAAGCCAAAAAGAATATTTGAAATCGGTAGCGGGAATTCGACTTTAATGGCAATCAAAGCTATTGGCAAAAATATTGACGATGATTCCAGCTATAAATGTGAACACATATGTATCGAACCTTATGAAATGTTATGGCTTGAAGAAGCGGGCGTTTCTGTAGTTAGGGAAAAAGCCGAGGAAGTAGAGTTATCATTTTTTTCCAAATTACAAGAAAATGACATCTTATTCATCGACTCATCACATATTATACGCCCTCAGGGAGATGTCCTTTTTGAATATCTTGAGCTACTGCCTTCTCTCAATAAGGGTGTGATAGTTCATGTTCATGATATTTTTTCACCAAAGAATTATCTGAAACAATGGTTGCAAGATGAAGTTAGGTTTTGGAATGAGCAATACTTGCTGGAGGCATTTCTTTCGCACAATAGTGATTGGAGAATTGTAGGGGCCCTCAACTATCTGCATCATAATCATTACGAGAAATTAAAGTCAGCAGCCCCATTCTTGAAACCTGAAAGGGAGCCAGGCTCATTCTATATTCAAAAAATCGCCTAACCAGGCAAATTCACTCGGACGGTTAAAAGCGGCGCGGCTTTTGCTACGCTACAGCCACACCACTTTTAACCGCCGGTGATTTGCGACGTTCACGGCGGCTTCGCCGCCGTGAATGCGGTGCTGACTTCGTCCAGCTCCTGATTCCGTCGCTTCGCACCAGAACAAACTATCTGGGGTGGTCTGTCAAGGGGGAAAATTATAAATTATCATCGTCTTTTTGCCTACTTATTAACAAGTTATTAACAGCAAACAGGTGGTTATCAACATGTTTTAAACACCTCAATTTTCCCCTATACACAGTGTGGAAAAACATCATTCTATGACTAATGTTAAAAAGCTCTGAACCGCAGTACTGCTGCGATTCAGAGCTCTGTTATAGATGGTGCCGAAGGCGAGAGTCGAACTCGCACGACCGTGGGCCACTACCCCCTCAAGATAGCGTGTCTACCAATTCCACCACTCCGGCTCTTTTCTGTTTTTTCTGCAACTACTCACAGCTATTTACCATCCAACACCACCTACCTGCCGTCACTTTCCGGCCATGGTAGAGGGGCAGGAGTATCAATCAAAGGAATCTCCTTCTGTACGGGAGGAACAACAACCTCTTCCACCACCGAAATGGCGGTCCTGTCCTTTGCAAGATAAGCCAGCGAAAGAGCAGTCAGCATAAATATGATTGCTGTTAAGGTTGTAATTTTATTCAACAGCGGTACCGATCCTTCCGAGCCGAAAAGAGCCTGGCTCGCACCACCGCCGCCGAAAGAAGCACCAGCATCTGCACCCTTACCGTGCTGAAGCAAAACAATCACAATCATAAAGATGCAGATCATTACATGAATGATTGTCAATATAGTCGTAGTCATATGAAATGTATAATCCTGTTAAAAGATTCTGCCTGCAATGCAGCTCCTCCCACAAGTGCACCGTCAATATCGGCCATGGCCATGAGCCCCTCCACATTATCAGGTTTAACCGAGCCACCGTACAATATTCTAACTTGTTCAGCAAGTCTTTTTTCGTAAATATCCGCCATCAAGTTGCGAATAAACAAATGTACCTCCTGGGCCTGCTCCCTGCTGGCAGTTTTACCGGTACCTATTGCCCATACCGGTTCATAGGCAATCACCACCCGGGCAGCCTGTGCTGTGGCAACGCCTGTCAACCCCTCACTGAGCTGTTGTCCCACAACCTCAAAGGTTTGCTTCTGTTCCCGCTCATCAAGGGTTTCCCCCACACAAAGAACAGGAATAACTCCATGGGCAAGAGCACCAGCAACCCTCTGATTAATTATACTGTTACTTTCAAAAAAAATATGTCTTCGTTCAGAATGACCTGTTATCGCCATGGATGCACCAACATCTTTCAACATCAGCGGAGAAATTTCCCCGGTATAAGCACCTTCTTTCTCCCAGGCGACATTCTGCCCGGCAATAATAAGCGAAGAGCCTCTGACCGCCGCAGAAACCGCACCTATTGCCGTAGCCGGCGGAGCAATCATAACCTCCCGATCATCTAATCCCTGACAGCTTTCTGCCACCTTTTCCGCCAAAGCAACCGCTTCAGCAACACTCAGGTGCATTTTCCAGTTTCCCGCTATTAATGGTTTTCTGTCCATATCTCCTCCCTTTTATCCAAAACGGGTATCCCCGCACAAACATAAAAAATGAAATCTATTCCCCCGTCTCAAGTGCAGCCACCCCCGGCAGCTCTTTACCCTCCATCAACATCAGAAAAGCACCGCCTCCTGTTGACATATACGAGATATTTTCCGCTTCACCAAACTGTTTCACTGCAGCATTGGAATCACCGCCGCCGGCAATTGTCAGGGCATGGGATGTCCCCAGGGCATGGGCAACAGCCATGGTTCCCCGGGCATAAGCTGATATCTCAAAAGCACCCATGGGACCGTTCCAGATAATAGTCCGGGCATCGCTCAGTACCTCTTTAAAGAGAATCACCGTGGCCGGACCGATATCAAGAGCCATCCAGCCCTTTGGAATTTCCTGAATGGTTACCTGTTTGCTCACCCCATCAGCAGAAAATTTATCCGCAGCAATAACATCAACCGGCAGATATACCTTCACATTTTTCCCGGCAGCATCGGCCAGCAGCTTCCGGGCATCTCCCAGCAGATCATCTTCAACAAGGGAGGCACCAACATCATATCCCTGACTTTTTAAAAATGTATTGGCCATGGCCCCGCCAATCACCAGCCCATCCACCTTGTCCAGCATATTAATCAAGGCTCCCAGTTTACCGGAGACCTTTGCTCCCCCGACAATGGCAACCAAAGGTCGGGCAGGGTTATCAACCGACTGATGAAACATTGCCAATTCTTTTTCCAGAAGAAAACCTGCCCCTTTTTCCTGAACATGCTCAGTTACACCGACAACAGAGGCATGGGCCCGGTGAGAAACAGCAAAGGCATTGTTTATATAAACATCAGCAAATGCCGATAAGGTACGGGAAAATTCAGGATCACCAGCCTGCTCTTCAGAATGAAAACGAAGATTTTCAAGGAGAATAATATCGCCATTCTCCATGGAGGCAATTAGAGACTCAACTTCCGGGCCGACACAGTCAGGGGCAAGAACAACCTTTTTACCAAGCAGATCAGAGAGATATTCAGCAACCGGAGCAAGAGAATATTTTTCAACCCGCTGCCCCCCGGGCCTGCCCATATGGGAGCAAAGAACCACTTTCGCCCCCTGCTCCATAGCATAGATAAGGGTAGGCAGGACTGTTATTATTCTCAAATCATCGCTGATACTTCCACTCTCATCCATGGGTACATTAAAATCAACCCGGATCAATAACCGTTTGCCACCAATTTCAATATCTTTTATTGTTTTCATTCCCCCCCCTGCTCAGCGTTCATTTCAATCAGAGCTTCACAACATTTTTTCTGCCACGGAAACCGTCAAATCTCCCAACATATTAGTATAACTGCCAAGTTCATTATCATACCAGCCATAAATAACAGCCTGGGTAACCGGCACTTCAAGCACATGTACCCCCCCTGGTTCAAGATCACAGTTCTTAAGATGGTCGAGATTAACACTGATTGAAGCGGTACGGGTATGGGTCTCGGTTGCTTCAATTACGGCAGCAGCCACCGGAGAACCAACGATATCCGAGGACACATTCTGTTCCGTGGAAAACTCAAGATATTTACTGGTCGCCGCATACTCTTCATAAATGGAATTAATCAACTTCCGTTTGACAGGGTTTGCCAGATCATCCTGGAGATTAAGCACTAGAACAATCAGCGAACCGCTTGCTGTCGGAATCCGCACAGACTCCGCTATAAAACCTATGGATTTCATTTCCGGGATAACCAGGGCAAGAGCCTTGGCTGCACCGGTTGTGGTCAGGATAATATTATTCAAGATAGAACGGTTCTTGCGTAAATCAGCGACCCCGGCACCCGGCACCCGGTCAAGTACCTGTTGACTGCCGGTGGCAGCATGAATGGTAACCATGGAGGCCGACAACATCCGATCAGCACCGAAATGATCCATAAGAGGTTTAATCATATAGGAAAGACAGGTGGTGGTGCAGGATGCCGCTGAAACAATGGTATGAGTGGCCGGGTCATAGTCGTCATCGTTAATCCCCATGACGGTGGTCACGGCATCCCCGGGCATATCAATACCTTTTGACTTGATTTTAAATGGTGCCGAAAGAATGATTCTTTCCGCGCCGGCCTGAAGATGTCCACGAAGAGAACCCCGGCCCTCACCGGCATCAGCCGTCGGGTCCATGAATGCCCCGGTGGTATCGACCACGAGACGCACCTCATTATCCTGCCAGCCGATATCTTTCGGATTTCTGGCCTTACGGAGAAAGACAACCTCTACACCGTTAACAACCATGCTTCCTTTTTTTTCGTCCAGATTCTCGATAACTCTTCCACCCTTATAACCATGCAGATAACTGCCCAACCTGCCGTAGGTCGAATCCTTTTCCACCGTAGCGGCAATATCCTCAAGACCACTGCCCACATGCCGACCAAGATTAACAACAATTCCAGAAAAAAACTGTCGAGAAACATGATGCCATAACGACAATTTACCGATTCTGCCAAGGCCGTTCAGTCCGAGTTTCATTGCTATTATTCTCCTTTGCTGATAATCAGGGTACAGG
>CAZHPX010000015.1:5278-11886 GCA_964534785.1 uncultured Desulfobulbaceae bacterium
GTTCAGTCCGAGTTTCATTGCTATTATTCTCCTTTGCTGATAATCAGGGTACAGGGTTACAGGTACAGGTAGTCAACCGGCCACTCTCTAAGCATAAAGCAAATCAGACAGGACTGGAAGTTTTTTCTTTTACAACCTGATATAAAAAAGGGTAGTATAAGCCCTAAAAAACAAATGAAACTGCCCCCCGTTCGCCAGGCCGGAACTCTGATAAAACGCTACAAACGATTTCTGGCAGATATTCTCACTGAGAACAATGAAATCATGACTGTTCATTGCCCTAATTCCGGTTCCATGCTGGGCTGCTCCGAACCTGGCATGGAAGTCATCATCTCCAGATCAGACAACCCGAAGCGAAAATATGGCTGGACTCTTGAAATGGTGAGAAAAAATAGTACCTGGATAGGTGTCAACACCGGCATGACCAACAAAATTGTCCATGAAGCATTGGCAAACGGCATAATTGATGATTTTGGCCGGATTAAAAAGATAAAACCGGAAATCAAGGTATCAGAGAAAAGCCGCCTGGATTTTTTCCTTGAAACCGAAAACGGACAGGTTTATCTTGAAGTAAAAAACTGTTCACTTGCCATAAACAGAGTAGCAATGTTTCCGGATGCAGTGACCGCAAGGGGAACCAGACATCTGCTTGAACTTGAGCGGCTTAAAGGTGATAATATTACCACGGCGGTGCTGTTCTGCATACAAAGAGATGATGCCGATCAATTTTCTCCGGCAGACGATATTGATCCGGTTTACGCAAAAACTCTGAAACAGGTGCAGGCAAATGGGGTACAGATTCTTGCCTGGCAAACCGTTACCAGACCGGAAGAAATTTTTTTGAAAAACAGGCTTCCAGTTATCTTCTATAAATAAACACATGCCTTTACAAAAACCAGCGGTTATCCTGTTCAGCGGCGGTCTTGATTCAACAACTGTTCTTCACATTGCCGTGGAACAGGGCTTTGAACCATGCTGCCTGAGTTTTAATTATGGACAACGGCAAAGCATAGAGTTGGTGAGAGCAAAAGAGATTACCCTAAAAATGGGAATTAAAAAACATATGACCCTCCGCCTTGACCTTGACACCATTGGCGGCTCAGCCCTGACCACAGACACCCCTGTCCCCAAGAACAGGAATATGGCAGAAATGGAAAGAAATATTCCTGTAACCTATGTCCCGGGACGCAATATAATTTTTCTCAGCCATGCCCTCGCCTGGGCAGAAGTGCTGAAGTCAAGAAATATCTTCCTCGGCATAAATGCCGTGGATTACAGCGGTTATCCTGACTGTCGTCCTGAATTCCTGGAGGCTTTTGTCAAGATGGCAAACCTTGGCACCAAAGCCGGCAGAGAAGGACGGCCTTTCCGGCTCCACGCCCCCTTGATTAAAATGAGCAAAAAAGAAATAATCCAGACCGGAATAACACTCGGTGTTGATTACAAAATGACCCATAGCTGCTACGACCCGGCAGGTGAATTACCCTGTGGTACTTGTGATGCCTGCCTGCTCAGGCTTAAAGGTTTCAGCGAAGCTGGCAGGAAAGACCCTGCCCTGTATGCCTAATCAGGGGACAGGTTACAGGTGACAGGTAGCAGGCGAT
The DNA here is from genome assembly GCA_964534785.1 of uncultured Desulfobulbaceae bacterium. Taxonomy (GTDB): domain Bacteria; phylum Desulfobacterota; class Desulfobulbia; order Desulfobulbales; family Desulfobulbaceae; genus DRLX01. Next base: position 6,883 of record CAZHPX010000015.1, read on the forward strand.
AAATGATAAAGAACAAGACATAAAGAAAAAAACAAAACCTCTGTTTTTTCATCCCCTGGCACCTGTAACCTGCCCCCTGTAACCTGTAACCTGGCACCTGTAACCTGGCAGCACAAAACATCTGTTCGTCATCCTCGTCCCACCGCACTGCGGCGGGACGGTGCCTGTATCAGAAGACAGAATAACCAGTTCTCTATCCTCTGGCTTCTGTCCTCTGGCACCTGTAGATAAGCGTAGACTTCGAGCATAGACTCCGTGGGCTGGTAGTCGAATACTTACTCTCTTTTTACCTGATCGTGATAAGGGGCGGCGATCAAAGAAGATTATTGGTAATCCGTCCCCCCATCATGGTCAGCACTGCCCGTCCCTGCATTTTCCAGCCAAGAAATGGCGAATTTTTACTTTTTGAAACAACCATATCTTCAGTATAATGAAATTGTCGCTCTGGATCAATAATTGTGATATCTGCTCTGTTCCCTTCGCCAAGCGTACCGCCCTCAACCCTGAGAATCCCTGCCGGCTGTACTGACATTAATTCAATCAGTTTCCGGACATCAATCACCTTTTCCCGCACCAGAGCAAGGGTAAGGGGCAGAGATGTCTCCAGGCCGATAATCCCGTTGGCGGCGAGATCGAACTCAACCTCTTTTTCAAGGATGGTATGGGGGGCATGGTCGGTGGCGACTGCATCAAAGGTTCCGTCCGCCAGCCCCTGCCTGACCTCCTGTCGATCCAGCTCACTTCGCAGAGGCGGATTCATTTTTGCATTGGTGTTGTACCCTTCCACCGCCTCATCGATAAGGGTGAAATAATGAGGTGCGGTCTCCGCAGTCACCGGTACTCCCCTTGCCTTTGCCGAGCGAATCAACTCAACACTCATGGCAGTGCTGACATGGGCAATATGAACCGGCCTGTTTGTGTATTCGGCCAGGGCAATCTCCCGGTAAACCATGATCGACTCAGCCACGGTGGGAATTCCTTTCAGACCAAGACGGGTGGAGACCTCCCCCTCATTCATCACGCCACTGCTTAACCCCGGCTCTTCACTATGGGATATAACCGTTAAGTCAAAATCACCGGCGTACTCCAGGGCCCGACGCATGAGCTGAGCGTCACAAACCGGCAGCCCATCATCAGAAACAGCTACAACCCCTGCCTCCTGTAACTCACCAAACCCTGCCAGCGATTTCCCCTTACTCCCCTTACTGATTGCCCCAACCGGATAGACTCTGGCAAATCCCTTTTCAGCCTGCTCAAGAATCATTCTGGTTACGGATGCACAATCGTTGACAGGGGTCGTATTCGGCATACAGGCAACCGCTGTGAAACCGCCCGCCGCCGCCGCTTTTGTGCCGCTGACAACATCTTCCTTGTACTCCTGCCCGGGTTCACGAAGGTGAACATGCATATCGATAAGCCCCGGCACTACCCAGCAGCCGGAGGCATCAATGGTGATTGCCTGCGAAGAAATAACTTCCCGGCTGACAATCATACCGTCTGCAATATACATTTCGCCAACTTTGTCCTGTTCATTTACCGGATCAAGAACCCGACCATTTTTTATTATATACTCAACAGACATATATTCCCCTTGAAAAATACATCAGGAATTTCCCATGACAAGATATAACAGGGACATGCGAACAGCAACCCCGTTGGTGACCTGTTCAAGAATAACAGAATTATCGCAGTCAGCCACATCGGGCATGAGCTCAACCCCGCGGTTGATCGGCCCGGGATGCATGATTAACGCATCAGGCCGGGCCATGGCAACAATCTCCCTCGTTACGCCAAAACAACTGGCATATTCCCTGCACGAAGGGAAAAGCGGATCGTTCTGCCTTTCCTCTTGAATCCGCAAGGTCATAACCACATCCGCATCTTCTACGGCTTCCCTCATGGTGATGCAGACCTTCGCACCAAGGGTATCAACTCCTCTCGGCATCATGGTGGAGGGTCCATAAACAAAAACCCTGGAACCCATTTTATTAAATCCGATAATATTGGAATGGGCCACCCTGCTGTGGAGAATATCTCCTATAATGGCAATCTTAAGTCCATCCAACCTCCCCTTATGTTCCCGTACAGTCATCATATCTAACAATGCCTGGGACGGGTGTTCATGGGCACCGTCTCCAGCATTGATAACAGCAGCATCTATATGTTTACTCAACATATGGGGAGTACCGGAAAAGGAGTGACGGATAATGACGGTATCAGGGTTCATGGCGGCAATATTTTTTACCGTATCTATCAGAGATTCACCTTTTACCGCACTTGAAGTGGAAGCAGAGATATTAAAAGTATCAGCACTCATCCGTTTGGCTGCCACTTCAAAGGAAAGACGGGTACGGGTGGACGGTTCAAAAAAAAGATTGATAATGGTATTGCCGCGCAAGGTGGGCACCTTCTTGATGGGACGACTGGAAATCTCCCGAAAAGAGTCAGCCGTATTTAGAATATGATCAATATCATCTACGCTTAAATGATCCATGCCAAGGATATGTCGATGGGGAAAAAAGTATCCGGTAGCCATTATTTCCGTTTCGTAATGATTCGCAGTAACCATACCATACAGGAGAAAGATGACAAACGACCTCTTCACACCTGAAAACTGTCCCGTGTAAGACCTGAAACTTCATCATTCGATTCATATTATGGTATCTGGTATTGCTATAATATGAATCGAACAAAAAAGGCAGCAGACAGGAACACGAAGACTTAAAAGATAACAGCCGGGCATTTACCCCTTTGCAAAGCTCACCGTATCGGGTCACCGATTCTGCTCCAGCGGACAGAGATAAACCTGCCGATGGACAAAAGAGGTTTCTGCACATCCCATGACCAGTAAATAATAAAAGCCTTGCCCCGGACAGCATCAAGATCAACAAATCCCCAGAACCTGCTGTCAAAAGAGTTGTCCCGGTTATCACCAATTACAAAGAGCTTACCTTCGGGGACTTTCCGGGGAGCAATATTATCCCTGGGGCCCTCCTCTTGAGGAATAATCCGTGCATCAGTAAACACCCCATAGGGATCATCAAAGGCTTCCCCATTAATCCAAATCCGTTTATTACGGATCTCAATCTTGTCACCGCCAACGGCAACAACCCTTTTTATATAATCAAGTCTGGGATCTTTTGGATATTTGAAAACAATGATGTCCCCGGACTCTGGTTCTCTAAAGGGAATTAGAATATTATCTTGATCCTTAAAAGGTATCCTGACCCCATATACAAATTTATTTACAAGGAGATGATCGCCAATTAAAAGAGTCGGGAGCATGGAGCCGGAAGGGATTTTAAAAGCCTGAACAATAAAAGTCCTGATAAAAAGAGCCAGTAACAAGGCAATGATAATGGCTTCAGCATATTCACGCAGAACTGATTTTTGTTTCTTTAGTTTTATACTCTTCACAGATCTCCTGCCAATATTTTATCATATTTAAACCTGAATCCGTGGCAAACTTCACGCCAGAATTCCAGGTTCGCATAAAAGGACAGACACCCTCAACTCACTTACAAACAAATAAACATAAGTTAACCCAATGATAAAGAAAGCACAAGGGGACAATTACACATTGACAGCATACTGGTTCCGGTATAGAGTCGGAAGTTTCTATTATTTGAAATGGCTGTTATATTATTTTCAGCCTGATAACTAAGTAGATGGGGCATGCCATCAGCAAAAGGATGTGATTAAATCATGATAGAAGTTGAAGTCAAAGGCGATCTTGAATACGCCATCCGTCAACTGAAGAAAAAGTTACAGATCGACGGCATCAAGCGGGAACTGAAGCGGCGGGAACATTACGAAAAACCCAGCGTCAAAAAACGACGCAAAGCTGCTGAAGTTCTGCGAAAACTTCGTAAATTCAACAGAATACAAAGTCAGTATTAAGAATATATACATTAAATATCCTGCTGAGCGTCTCCGGCCAGCAGGATATTTTTTCGTCACCCAAAAATTCCCAGGTGTCCTCCATGTCGGATTTCACCAATACCCTTGATCTCTTTCTCCAGTACCTTATCGTTGAACGAAGACTGGCTGACAACACAGTTAATGCTTATCATTCCGACCTGTCTTTTTTTCTCTCATTTCTAAGCAGGCAAAAGATTACAACCATTGTCGCTGTCTCACCAACACATATCCAGGATTTTTTTTTAGATTGCCATCGCCGCGGCATCACTAACCGCAGCAATGGCCGGCGACTTGCCGCCCTGCGAACATTTTTTTCCTTTGCCGTAAACCGGCAGATAATCAGTACCACTCCCCTTGCCTTTATTGATGCTCCAAAAACGGGGCAAAGCCTGCCCAAAGGACTTACCATTGCCGAAATCGACGAACTCCTTCTCCCTGCCCCAAAAGAAACCCTCCTGAGCTTGCGTAACCAGGCCATGCTCCACCTTCTATACGGGACAGGACTCAGGGTCTCCGAACTGGTCAGCATGCCTGTTTCCGCTTGCAATTTAACCAACTGCCATGTTCGGATCATGGGCAAAGGGGGAAAGGAGAGGATGGTTCCCTTTAATGAAACAACAAAGGAAAAAATAAACACTTACATAGAGAGGGCAAGACCGTTGATTTTAAAAGGTGGAAGCAGCCGCCTGCTCTTTGTAACCAGTAGGAAAAAAGGGATGAGCCGGGGAAGGTTCTGGCAAATCATCAGAGAAATGGCCGCCGCCTGCGGGATAAATAAAAGCGTAAGTCCCCATATGCTCCGCCACTCCTTTGCCACCCACCTCCTCACCGGTGGAGCTGACCTGCGGGCGGTGCAGATGATGCTGGGTCATGCCGACATCTCCACCACCCAGATTTATACCATGGTGGACAGTGACCGCTTAAAAAATATTCATAATAAATTTCATCCGCGAGGGTAGGCTGCCCGGCCTGATCGCCTTCAGAAGGAGTGCTGCCGAATATTTACACCTGTACAATACAAATAAAAATTTCTGGGGTATGCACTTGACTCCAGCAGCCACTACATGTAGTGTAGCGGATTAT
>CAZHPX010000016.1:0-10874 GCA_964534785.1 uncultured Desulfobulbaceae bacterium
TTGTCCGGTTTACCTTTTGCTTTTTAGCCTTTTTCTCCATAAAATTAATAATTCAGTTGTTGAGTTGAAGTCAAAAAATCAATGAGAATGAACAGCATGATCTAATGTGTCCGTTACCCATTTATTGAGACTTTTACCGGTGTGGGCAGCAGCTGAAGCTATTTTCGCATGAATACTTGGAGACATGCGTAAGGTTATTGTGCCAGAGTAAGGTTTCTCTGGAGTGCGGTCTTCTTGTTTACAGTCCACCAAATAGTGGTCAATAGCATTATAGAAATCTTCTGTCAGTTGTTTGACAGTTTCCCCTTCAAAAGTAATGCTGTCTTTTATGCCTATTACCTTTCCCCAAAAAATATTATCTCGCTCATCAAAGTTGATTTTAGCAAAATACCCTTTGTAGGTCATGCTATTCATGGTGTTACCTCCAAACTTGTTAACCAATCACGAATCTTTTCAACAATATACTTTTTCGCTTCTTTTTCAGGATGAGGTCTGTGAGCATATTCTCTTGTTCCAGAAAGTTCTAAGGCAACTCGTGAACCGTTGCCTTCTCTAATTTCACCGCCAAGTGCCTTTATCAATGTTTCGATATCACTAAATTTGATATTGGCCTTGGTAGGTTTTTCAAATATAGCTGCCAGTGTTTTGCGATGTGTCCCTTTCATAAGGATGATGGTAGCACTTATTGACACTACTTTCAAGAAATAAGAGTGGGTGTAGAATTAAAATTTTTGGGAGAAGATAACCCCGGTGCTGGACGCAGTCAGCACCGGGATTCAAGGCGGCTCCGCCGCCTTGAACGATGAAATCAGCGGCTGATTGGCTTGTTGGTAATAGCTCCCGTAAAGCAAGCTTTTATCGTGGTCTGTCCTATCGTCCGGTATCAGCCGACCCAAGCAATATTGCCGATCAGAGTTATTTGCAGTTGTGAGTTTGGATAACGAACCATGGTTATTGGGAAAACCGTGCTGCTCAGGGTCGGTTTAATACCTTTGTTCTCTTTTTGGTTGCCGAAAAGATATTTTTGCCACCTGTTTTTATTGCTGATGCAGCAGATACTTTCATAGGCAGGGTTCGTGTGACATTGCAATCTACAGGCGGCGGCACATTATCTATTGGCATTGCGAGTGCGATTGAATGTTTTATAACACACGCAGAAAGGCAAATAGATCAGATTCACCGTCGGGTTATTCTCGGTGAAAAGATTCCCCATGGAGAAAAAGTATTTTCAATTTTTGAAGAACATACAGAATGGATAAGCAAAGGTAAGGCAGGCGTGCCTGTTGAGCTCGAAGTCTACGCTATCTGGCCTTAAAGTGTGTGTTCTGGAAGAATCAGCATGGTTTTATCCTTCATCATCTCGTGATGGAGAAAGAGACTGATGACAAGGTTGCTATTCCCATGGTTAAAAATTGCAAAGATAAATTTCCAGATTAAATCTCCTGCAGTTTTGACAAAGGGTTTCATTTACCTGCAAACCAGAAAGATCTCCAAGAACACTTGGGAATGGTGGTTTTACCAAAAAAAGGAAAACTTTCCTCCATCGATAAAGAGCGAGAGTATGCTCCTGACTTTATCAAGGCCAGTCATCAACATTCGGCTGTTTAATCAGCAATTATAATGCCTTGGAAGTTCACGGTCTTGACAGGTGTCCAGATCATGGACTTGATGGCTTTAAGCGTTATGTATCCCTTGCTGTGCTGGCCCGTAACATCCAGCAACTTGGAGTAAAAATTCATCATCGGGAACTGTTATTATTAGAAAAACGAGAGAAGCTCGAAGAAGCAGCGTAGCGTTTGTTACATATCTTTGTGTAACCGCCGACAGGTGGAGTCCGTCTTTAATTTGGAATGTTCAGCGTCAAAACTGATTTAAGTGGTAAAAAGAACCATTTTCTGGAGAGTGTGTTCCTTGCAAGCGGTTTAGCCAGCCCTAACTTGACGGTGAGTTTGCCAAAAAGTGGCTTTCCGTTCAGGCACTAATTAATTAATCGTCAAGGGCTAATTAACGGCGGAACCGGGGCTTCAGCCCCGCAGAGTGCCGAGCGGAGATGAAGCCCCGGTTCCGTACAGTACCAAATGGTTAACTCTAATCCTGCTCAATGGCAAGTGATTTGACCTTCCGGTGAAGATGGCTTCGCTCCATCCCGATTTGCTGGGCGGTGCGGGATATGTTACCATTATTTTTTCTTAACTGTGTTTTAAGGTAATCATATTCAAACTGTTTGCGGGCATCTTTAAAGCTCAAGTGATTATAGCATGGGGAAAATTGCAGGGATTGCTGCTCAGGCAGGCTGTCCCCACCAAGGAAAAGATGAACATCTTCACTTTGAATAATTACATTTCCAGTCATAATCAGAAGCCGCTCCACCAAATTCTTTAACTCCCGAATATTCCCCGGCCAGGAATGTCGTATAAGCAGATTCAAGGCATCCCCGGAAAATTCCCTTTTCTTCAATCCTTTGTGCTCAAACTGATTAAGAAAAACCTCCACCAACATGGGGATATCTTCCCGTCGCTCAACAAGGCCCGGAACTTTAATAGGAACAACATTCAGCCGGTAATACAAATCGGCTCTGAAATTTCCGGATTTAATTTCTTCCTCAATATCCTTATTGGTTGCGGCAAGAACACGGACATCAACCTTGACGGTTTTGGAGCCGCCCACCCGCTCAAACCTTTGCTCTTGAAGGATTCGCAGCACCTTGGCCTGGCTCTTCAGGCTCATATCTCCTATTTCATCAAGAAAAAGAGTGGAACCGTTTGCCTGATCAAACTTGCCGTGTCGTTTTTCGGTGGCTCCGGTGAAAGAGCCCCTCTCATGACCAAACAGCTCCGACTCAATCAAATCTTCAGGAATGGCCGCACAATTCACCTCTATCAGGGGCCGCTCGCTGCGGGGGGAAAGGCGATGAATGGTCTGGGCAACCAGTTCCTTGCCGGTGCCGTGTTCCCCGAGGATAAGCACCGACGCATCGGTTGGGGATACCCGTTGAATCTGGGTTTTAAGTCTTTGTACTGCCGGGGAGTTACCGGTAATTTCCTGGTGTCTCGGAGTTGTTCCCTTGAGAATCCGGTTTTCCCTCTCTAAGCGGGCAACCTTGAGACCGTTATTGATGGACAGAATGACCTTGTCATAGGAGAGGGGTTTTTCTATGAAATCAAAGGCTCCGTCACGGGTGGCCTGGACTGCTGTTTCGATGGTACCGTGTCCTGAAATCATTATAACCGGTATTCCAAACCGTTTTTTAATAATCTTCAGGGCCTCAAGGCCATCCATGCCGGACATCCAGATATCCAGCATTATCAGGTCAACTTCCCTTTCCTCAAGAATAAGCAGACCTTCTTCGGCAGAAGAGGCGTTTAATGGCGTAAACCCTTCATCGGAGAGGATACCGGACAGTGAGTCCCGAATGGAGTCCTCATCATCTATGATCAAAATAGTATCAGCCATTGTTTGAGTTTCGGATTTATTTTTTTTAGCTCCCGCCACCCAGGAGTTGGTCAAAGGGAAGCTCAACTGTGAAAACTGAGCCAACAGGGATGTTGTCCTTTACTGTGATTCTACCGTTATGTTCACTGACAATGGTCTGAGCAATGGCCAGGCCAAGACCGGTACCTGACTTGCGGGTGGAAAAATATGGTTCAAAAAGCCTGCTCTTGATCTTTTCACTGATTCCGGGACCATTGTCGGCAACTGTCATAAAGATATGGTTATCTTTTCTATAAAGACGAATCTGAATTTCTCCACCTTCATGAAGCACGGAAACGCCATTGTCGAGGAGATTAATCAGAACCCTTTTTATCTGGACAGGGTCAAACCTGAATTCATCAATGTCTTCTGAGAGTTCCGTTGAAAAACTGATATGTTTATGGGCCTCACGATAGAGGACAAGGGTATCCTGTATCATGGCTGCCATATCGCCCGGTTTTTTACTGACCCTCGGCATCCGGGCAAAATCAGAAAACTCACTTACCAGTTTTTTTATCTCGTCAACCTGGGTGATGATGGTGGCCGTACACTGGTCAAAGATATCTTTATCATCTTTAACTTTCTCCATGTATCTTTTACGAAGCCGTTGGGCAGAAAGCTGGATAGGGGTGAGGGGATTTTTTATCTCATGGGCGATGCGGCGGGCTACTTCCTGCCAGGCCGCAACCCGTTGTGCTTTTTCCAGATTGGTCAGGTTGTCAAAAACAATAACATGACCAATGGGCTGCTGTTCATCGTCAACCATTCTGGTAATATTGATCAACAGGGAAAGATGTTCCCCAGGCCTGATTGTCAGGCGCAAATGCCGTTCAATGGAGTCTTTTTCTGAGGACTGCAATTCCTCAAGAAAATTTTCCAGAATCATGACATGGGAGCGAGCCAGTACCCTTCTGAAATCATGCCCCAGAAAATCCCGGCAGTCAATCTGGAGAAGTTCACAGGCAAAACGGTTGATGGTGGTTATTATACGGTCTTCATCAATGGCAATAACCCCGGCAGCAACATTTTTGAGGATAGTTTCAAGATACTGGCGGCGTTGTTCAGAAATTGTATTTGACTCCTGAATCTCCTGGTTGGCAAGAGCCAGTTCCCGGTTACCGGCAAGAAGCCTGGCGGTCATGCTGTTGAATGAACCCACCAGCAACCCCATCTCATCATCTGATTCCTTCTCAAGGGTAAACTCAAGATCACCTTCGGCAACCCGGTGGGTCGCCAAGGCAAGTTTGTTGATGGGACCGGTCAGGGAACGGGCAATATAGAGACCAAACCAGATCGCTCCAAAAATAATCAACAGGGTTACAAGCAAAAGCATGATGACCAGGCTGAGTTTGATTGGTGTCTTGAACATCATCAGTTGCCGGTAACCGGTAGCCCCATCTACGACTGTCTTCATCATTGTCAGTTTATCAACAGGAATCAGCAGAGTAGTAACGAGAAAAAATTGCTCCCCGGTTTTTACAGGGGCATCTATAGGTATAACTGCCCGGATAAGCTCACCCAAGCTCATATTCATGGAGATTATTTTTGTCTCAAATGTCTTCCCTGCCTGCTGGAGAACCTCCATCGGAATTGACGGGGTTTTCTGTACCAGCAGCTCCGGCCCCAATACATTAATCAGATTATTGCCCTTACTGTCCACAAGACTTAGTTCATCCGGGACATCATCTCTACTCATGCTTAAGTTTCTGGTAAAGAAATGCTGCACTTCCTGGATGTTTTCTATCCTGATTTCACCTGTTTGCAAAGGGATGGCTATGCGGATACCCATATTCTCCGCCCTTTTTTCTGTGTCCTGATACATAGATTGAGCAAGTTTCAATGCCGACTGGAGAGAATTTTCCACATTGGTATTGAACCAGTAATCCATGGAAGCCGTAACAAATCGCAATGATATCATAAACAGCAAAGCGGTTGGCACGAGGGACAGGGCTATAAATGATATAACCATACGGGTGCGAAGTTTGGAACCGAGGATATTTTGTTTTCTCTCAAAGATCAGTTCCACCAGGTTACGGAGGACAAGATAGAGCATGATCAGCAGGAGCAGCCCATTAATATTGATCAAAAAGAAAATAAGAATGGTACTGGGAAAAGGCAAGGCGACATCGCCTTCAAGCAGGCTGGACTGCAGATAACCCAGCAGGGGAATGAGCAATGCACAGAAAATAATAATTGCACGGGTCAACCGCTTTTTCTTTTTTTTCTGTTCAGGGGTGAGCATCAAAAAAAATTAGTTTTATGATTTCATTTTTCTGTTCACTGTCAATAATGAAACTTAACAGTTTGCCACTCAGTTTCAAAATTCCATAATGAGGTAAAAGGGATAATATAATGTATTCCGAGGGGCAGCCGATTTTCTTCAAGTGTTACCTTTATCCGCATAATGTATGGAGCATCTGGAATCAGCCTGGCTCGCTGAACAGCCGGATAACCGCTGAGCGTGGACATGAGTTGTTTAGCTTCAATCACTGATCTTGTTGTTATGGTTTTATTTTCTCTCGCAGATAATGATATTTCATATTCTTTTTTCAGAGCATTATAGGTAAGAGTACGGGTGATTTCATAATCTGCCAGATTGTCATTAAACCACCATGCCCTTATTCTATCCAGTTCAATATGGAAAGTGAACGAAACAGGCAGGCCATTTTCCACCCCTGTTATCATCTTCTCACTAAACCCGTTTTTTACTGTGGCAAAAAGAAGCAAATCTTCCGCTGAAGTAGTTACGATAATGTCCACCAGTTCAGGTGTTTTTTTCTCTGCGGCAAAAAGCTGGATACTGCATGACAGAATAAAAATAATAAAAAAAGTCTGGATAACAAAGATGAGTATTTTCATTGTCTATAAAAATCCTCTATCCTCTACGATGCCTGCGATGGAAGCGTAATAGAGAAAAAGGATTGGAGATAATTATTAACCTGTTGACTTTACAGCGTATTCTTCGCAAAATATATTTAAAAAAATCCGTACAGATAAAATACTTGAATGCAGGGTCACTGTCCATGGAAAACCGAAAACCTGATAAAAAAATTCTATAAATCCCCCTTGACTTATTTTTTAATTATGCCACAATCATATCAAACAAGCTCTGTCATGGGAAGTTGGTGAACAGTTATCCAAAATACTTAATACCTAAATCCTGTATGGCCGACATGAGAAAAATAAAAATATATCTGAAAAGACAGTATGTTATGCACAAACATGACGACAAACCACTCCGTCAAAACAGGCAATTGCAGGATTCAGGTAATAATATAACTTGCTTTTGTTTATTACAAAAATAACTTGCTTTTGTTTATTACAAAAGCCCTGTTTATTACCAATCCATGTATATTAATTAACGAAATAAGGGTTCCCTATATGAGTATTAATCTTAAACTGAAAATTATTCTTTTTGTCCTGGCAGCAATTATTATGGGAATGTTTCTTGAAACTTTTCTCAGTACCAGAAAACAGGCAGATGATGCCTTTCTAATCAACATGGCAGGCCGGCAGCGAATGCTTACCCAGAAGATGACAAAAGATTTATATACATATATGCTGGTACTTGAGAAGACAGATCAATCCGACCCGAAGATTGCCAAACGGGTTCGCAACACGGAGAATATCTTTGATATGACTCTTAACGCCTTGATAAATTCCGGTAAAGTGCCAATTGGACTTGATCTGAGCAATACTGAATATCAAACAATACCAGCGGCGGGGGGAGATGCGGCTGTTCAACTTGCCAGGGTGAACAATTTATGGAAACAATTTAAAGCTGTTACAAATAATATACTGACTGGCAATTTTTCCGGGCAGGATCAGAACTGGCTGGCTGAAAATAATATAACCCTGCTTAAGGAAATGAACAAAGCAGTGGGTATGATGCAGGCAGATTCTGAAAAGAAAGTTCATACTCTCCTTATAATCCAGGGAATAATGGTTGCAGGCGGCCTTATCTGCTTTTTGGCAGCTTTTTTCATTGTCCAGTCAATGCTGAACAGACTTACCAAGGTTCTTGCTTTTACGGGCAGCTTTGGTGGGGGAGATTTCACAGTTACCTCTGGCATCAGCGATGGTGACGAGCTGGGCAGAATAGGCGGGAGCCTGGACAGCATGGCAAAAAAATTACGGCAGATTATCAATGGAATGGGAGAGAATGCTACCCATCTTGATCAAAACTCAGAACAATTACTGAAGGTTGCCACCAAGGTCTCTGATAACTCCAGCGATGTATCGGAAAAATCTCAATCAGTTGCTGCTGCAGCAAACCAAATGAGCGGCAATATGAGTTCGGTTGCCGCTGCTGTGGAGGAAACCGCAACCAATGTATCCATCATAGCTGGATCTGTAGGAGAGATGAATACAACCATTGGCAACATTACCAAGGACACAGAAAATGCAAGGACCATCACCGAAAATGCGGTGCAACAATCAAAACGGGCATCAGATCGGGTCAACGAGCTTGGTAATGCTGCTACAAAAATAGGCAAGGTAACCGAGACCATCACCGAAATTTCTGAACAGACCAACCTGCTGGCATTAAACGCCACCATCGAAGCTGCCCGGGCCGGAGAGGCCGGCAAGGGGTTTGCCGTGGTCGCCAATGAAATCAAGGAGCTTGCCAAACAGACCGCCGTGGCAACCATGAATATTCGTGACAATATTGAATCCATTCAGTCTTCCACCACTGTAACGGTCACCGAGATCGGCGGTATTGCTGATATTGTCAAAGAGGTGAACGAGATAGTAACCAGTATTGCCGCTGCCCTTGAACAACAGTCTGAGACCACCACCGAGATTTCTGAAAATGTCAATCAGGCCTCCATTGGTATCCAGGAGGTCACGGAAAATGTTGCCCAGAGTTCCGTATCTGCCAGCGAAGTAGCAGGTGATATCAATGAAGTGAGTAATAAGTCTGTGGTAATTAAATCGTCAAGTACCGAGCTTGCCAAAACAGCGGAGCAGCTTAACAGCTTGGCCGCTGAACTTACCAAAGTGGTAAAAAAGTTCAAGGTTTAAGAGTTTACGGCTGAAAAATTCAGGGTACCCTCCCGGAACCCTGTCACCTGAATCACCATTCAACTCGAATAAAATTATCAAGGGGATTAACCCTGGCCAGTCTGATTCTTACCGTATCGCCCGGTTCCACCGGGAAGGCAGGATTCAATGGTAAGTCGACATCAAACATGCAGTCCTTAAGGAGCAGGTTTACTCTTTTGGGGCCCTGACCGACAACAATGGCAGGTACTGTACTACCCTGCTGTGGCTCTAAGTAACGAAGAATCCAGTATCGGTGCCGCAGGCGGCGTATCCCCCCGGCCCTGCTTAAATTCTGGTTGAGAATACCTGCAAAACCCTTACATTCATCATCTGAAAAAAGAATACCTTTGCCGCTGATTATATTTACCAACTGATGCTGAATAATCAAATCAAGAAACCTGCGGATGGGAGAGGTAACGGTGGTGTAACAGTTAAGCCCCAGACCGCTGTGCGGTTTTGGATTGCTGGTAAGTTCTCCCCTGGCAAGAAATCGCCGCTGCCTGGCAACATCGGATAAACTATTGCGGACCCCGCTGATCAGGCGTTTTTTGGGAAGCGGCTGAGATCTGAACAGACCGGGAGCTTCCTGGGAGGCAAGATAAGAGGCGGCAACCGAGTTGGCGAGAATCATCATTTCCGCAACCAGGGTCCTTGCCGGAGTATCCACCGGCATCAATCGTACTTTAATATCATCTAAGTTCCTGATGTCAATATTGACATCAGGAATGTTAAGAAAAAGGGCACCGTTATCATCTCGTTTCTGCTGAAGATTGTTCCGCATCTCGCCAAGTAGTCTTAAACCTGGTTCCTGCCCATCTTCTTTGCCAAGAATTGCATCAACATAGATATAGGTGAGCTGTCTCTTCACCTCAATGACACTGCGGGTAATGGAAGAGTTGAGAATATTTCCTTCCCTGTCCATGTTGATGATGAAACTCATGGCTGGCCGCGGTTTGCCCTTTATCAGACTGCATACCCCCTGGGAGAGGATGGTGGGCAGCATGGGTATATGCCCTTCCGGAAAATAAAGCGAAGTTGCCCGTTCCTGTGATTCAACAAAGAGAGGGTCACCGGGACGGATAAAACGACTGACATCGGCAATATGAATACCAACCCTGATGGTATCGCCAATATCTTCTATGTGAAGGGCATCGTCATAATCACGGGTGGATGCGGCATCAATGGTAAATGTATCCAGCTCCCGCAGGTCTTTGCGGCCCGGGTCAGCGAGAAGCTCTTCCAGGGACGGCTCCAGAATATCTTTGGCTGTTTTTAAACACTCAGCCGGAAATTCAACCGGTTGATTAGCTTTGAGCAATGGCAGATTCTCGTCCCGCTGCCAAACTCCTGCATTGACAAGGACATGGTAACCATCATTGGGGCTGGTTAGTTTTGCCTCTTTAAGCAGTTGCCGAACAAGGTCGGCCTGGGATGATTCACTGCCAAACAAGGTAAAATCTGCCAGCCAATCCATGACCTGATCCATCTGCGGCCACTTCCCATCGCTGACTTTGCTGCCATTTTTTATTTGATTTAAAAAAACAGCTCCCTTTCTTATAAGCTCTTCTTTTTCCCGTTTCTTTTCCTGCTGGTGAAGCAACTGTTCAACCTGCTGAGGCGAGTGAACTGTAACCATGGAATTTTTATATTTGAAATATAAACGATTGCCAAACACAGCCCGCAGAAAAGCTGCGGTTTTATCATCGGAGAGCTCGCCGCTGAACTGGAGTTCAGCAAAAAAATCAGCAGAATATGATGATTGCTCTTCACCAGCGACAAGTTCCCATACCTCCTTGAGATTTACCTGAGCAGCAAGGTTTCTGCGATTCTCATCGGCTGTCTTAAGTACCCGTACCTGCTCATCCCTGCCCATATCCAGGCTGAAGCTGTTACTTGAAACAAGGAGTACCCGTGATTCCGGCAGGTTTGTCTCCCTGCTGTTCTGGTTAAGCAACCGGAGTCTTTTACCGTTTAGCTGGAGAACCAGACCGCAGTAGAATTTGCCGCCTTCAATATATTCAACAAGATTGCCCGAAGTTATCATAAAGTTTACTTTTTTTTATTTTTTTTATTTTACACAAAACCTTGTATTCTGCAATTGTCAATCTCGAAGGGTGCCATGATATGAGAAAAATAATTTTCGCCTTACAGGTGAGTCACATTTCGTAGAAGTTTTAGTATAACATACTGTCTTTTCAGAAATATTTTTATTTTCTCATATCGGCATCCAGGATTTAGGTAAAACATCACTATGGCTAACAGGAATCAATAAATTTGTCATTATCTTTACCGGAAAATAATCTCTAATCGCGGTGCTGACCAGCACCGTGTGCAGTGCGGGCAAGCGAAGCTTGTCG
>CAZHPX010000017.1:0-10816 GCA_964534785.1 uncultured Desulfobulbaceae bacterium
AGACAAAAACATAAAAAAAACCTGTAATTATATAATGATACTGGCAGACTTCGGCACATCATACAGCAAAATTTTCGACACGAAAAACCATGATAAACCATTCATAACAACCACGAGGAAACTGAAATCATCCTTTATGGCAGACCTGGCAACCGGTCATAATGCGGCCCGGCGGAGTAAAAACAGTATCAACGAACTGACCGCATTGGCAAGAGGCGGCATGCACTTAATTAAAAAAGATGATTTTGTCCTTCTTGATTGTGGCAGCAGGGATATAAAGTTTATCCGCTGCCAGGATGGCAAAGTGGTCGATATGGGCTGGAATGCGGAATGCGGAGCCGGGGTAGGGTTTACCATAGAAATGCTGGCAACCTACTATAATCTGGACTATAACAGGATACCGGTACCCGAAACCGGCTTTTCCGTTACCTGCGGGGTGCTGGGGATGAGTCATATCTTTGATGCAGTTATATCAGGAACCTCGGAAACAGAAGCTGTGGCCAGGTTTGTCAGGGGCATTGCCCGCAATGCCTGGCGTTTTGCCGGCTCGCCAAAACTTGTCTATCTTTCCGGTGGTCTCTGTGACAATCCTGTTTTCACAGGAAGTTTTTCCTGTGAAGTTGTTCCCGTGGGCAGGTTTATTCTCCTTGAGGGTTTGCTGGCTCATCTTGAGCACAGCAAACAGACCCCTGATTAATTTTTTAACAGCGTTATTGTTTTTGCCTGAAAACAATCAAAAATCATTGCAGCTACCCATCATTAATTTCCAAACAGCCCCTGCAACCCCTTACGGATTAATGCGTCTGCATCCGGAGCCGGCTGCTCTTTCCCGTCTGTACCGGTATCAAGTTTTTTCTGGATGGTATCAAGCAGCAATTCCTTTGCCCTGGCTTTAAACAACTCCTCAAGAGCAGCCGACTGTTGTAAATTTGTAAAACTTCCCTTGACCCGATAAGGGATGGCCATCTTACCAAGCTCAACAAGACCTGTATCTCCATCGCGTTCAACACGATCAGTCAAGTAGACAGTCAGCAGATAATCTATATGTTCCTGAACAAAATCAACCTTACCCTTTCCGGTAACCTTCATCAGATCAGATGCAGCTTTAAGGTCATCGTTTTTAAATACTCCATTTACCAGAACTCCGCTTGCCGTTAAGGTTGCAAAAGCAGTGGGCTGGGATTCAGCGGCGTGACTGACAGCTTTTTGGTCCAGCAACGCCTTGGCCATGCGAATGGTCTCAAGAATCTGCAACCTTTTAATCTTACCATCGGCAATTGAGAGCTTAACCCTGCCATTGGAGTTTCTGGTCAATTCATCCCGGTTGAATCCTCTGGTTTTAAGATTAACATCAATATTGGCCCTGCCGCTGATCTCTTTTCTGCCAGTCATATCAACCAGCATTGGCCCAAGCTCTACATTTTCAAGTTTCTTGTTCAAGGTCATTACCGGTACAGCGGGACGGACATCAATTTCTCCGGTTACAGTGATGGTGCCATCATAGAGATTTGCGGAAAAAGGCTGAAGATTAACAAGACCATCCTTTCCATCTGCATGCAGTTTTATTGCCGACAAATTCAATTTTGCAACTCTTAAAGAATCTATTCCTATATCAGCATTGAACCGCAAATCCTTTAAAAGCTGAACTGGTATAAGGGGCTGCGTACCGGATATTTTTTGTCCGCTCTCCAATTTTACAGCAGCTTCCGGCTCTGAACCATCCTCTTCTTTTTTGACAGTATACCTGTCAAGATCAAGTTTATCCATGTGGAGCTGCAGGGCATAGACCGGCTGTTTGAGATTATTTATTAATACGCCCGCCCTGATCGCAGTATCATCAAGTTGTACCTGAATATTTTTTATCTGCAACTGATCATTATCAAGAACAAAAGCAAGGGATGCGGATAAACGCTTCAACACTTCGGGATATGCAAACCGGGGCAGAACAATCCCAAGCTGATCAAGATGGCTTCTCGGTGAGTACTCAGGGACGGTAAGGGTTCCCTTGATGACAGGTGTCTTGAAACCGGTCATGGATAATTCTGTTTCCGCCGTCAAATCACCCTGTTTAACAATAATTTTATGGGCAATAATTTTTTCATCACGGAGATTGATTTCAGCATCGACCAAAATTGTGAGTTCAAGTTCTGATGCCGGCAGCATTTCCCCGGCGAGTAACCCTTCAAGGGTTAAATCGTTAATGATGAAATGCTGTCCGGCAAGATTCATGGTTAATTTAAAATCAGTTCTAATGACTGCACTGACCGGCTGTTTATTATCATCCAGGCGAAATTTAAAATCAGCAGAAACCGGAAACGCAACGCCTTCCCGAATATGCCCGACATTGAGATTAAAATTGTTAATAAATATGGTTTTCCCGGCCTGCCGGTCATGGAATTCCACATTTATATCCTTAATATTTATACTGCCGATATCAATGGCTGCCAGTAAAGGTTTTTGTGGTGGCAAAGGCTGTTCAGCCGGAGGCTGCCCTGCCTGACCGACAGCACCGGTATCTTGAACTCCGGCAAGGCCCGCCCAGTTGGTTGTCCCGTCCTTTTTACGAATAAGATTAAGCTGAATCCCGCTTAAATCAAGACTATTTATCTGCAACTGCTTCTTGGTCAGCAAGGGCCAGAGGGCCAGTTGTATTTCAGCCAGCCTGACAGAGGCAAAATGAGTATCAGGGAAATCTTTACCGGGACCGAGCTGAACCTCGCCAAGTGAAAAAACTATGTCTAATGTCGGCGAAACCTGCAGGTTTATATCACCGGGAATGGCGATAACGCGTCCGGTCTTTCCCTCTATCATTGAGCTGATCTGTGCTTTATAATCGTTTGGGTCAATAATAAAGGGCAGACTGATAACAGCAATGATCAATAAACTGCCAAGACCTGCAATAATAATCAATATCCATTTTATTGCTTTACCCATTGGACTCTCCTGAAATTATTCTAACAAATACCCTTCGGGCAAAAAAAACCGGAAACAGAAACAACCGGAAAAATCATAAAGATTTCCCGGATATCTCCGGGTTAAACAGAACCCCATTTTCCGGAAGCTGTTCCCATTTCAACTCCACCGGAAAGGGCTCGACATCCCAAATCTTTCTGCTGTAATCCATGATTGAGCGGTCAGAGGAAAACCTGCCCATCCGCACCGCATTCAAAATTGACATCCTGGTCCATTTCTTTTTATCATTATAAACAGCATCCACCTGATCCTGGCAATCAATATAGGCACGATAATCGGCAAAGAGAGTATACTGGTCATCATAGAGCAGAGAATCAACCACAGGCCTGAACAGATCACGATCCCCATACCAGAAATGTCCGGACGATATCAGATCAACTGCCATCTTCAGCTCATGATCATTATTATAATAATCCATGGGCTGGTAACCAGATTTCTTCAGCTCCATCACTTCATTAACATTAAGACCAAAAAGAAAAAAATTATCGGCACCGACTTCTTCCCTGATCTCTACATTGGCCCCATCCAGAGTACCGATGGTCAAGGAACCGTTCATGGCAAACTTCATATTGCCAGTGCCGGAAGCCTCCTTGCCGGCCTGGGAAATCTGCTCGGACAGGTCTGCCATGGGATAGACTATATGGCCGATTTTAACATTATAGTTGGGAATAAGATAGACCTTCAATCTGTCCCTCATATCAGTGTCATTATTGACCGCCCTCGCCACCGAGGTTATCAGCTTGATAATCAGCTTGGCCATGAAATAGCCGGGGGCAGCCTTGCCGCCAAACACAAAAAAACGGGGGGTTATCTCCAGGTCAGGATCGGCCTTGATCCTGTTATAAAGGGTAACAATATGCAGTATTTTAAGATGCTGCCGTTTATACTCATGGATCCTTTTCACCATGATATCAAACATTGCCTCCGGATTAACTCTCACGCCCAAATCCTGTAATACCATACCGGCAATATCCTCTTTATTGCTCTTTTTCATCTTACACCAGGCTTCCTGAAACGAACTGTCATCCGCCAGTTTCTCCAATGTTTTTAATTCCCCAAGATCAGTAAGCCATTTTTCCCCGATTGCCTCGGTAAACAATGTTGTCAGGCGGGGATTACTGAGTGCAATCCAGCGCCTTGGAGTGACCCCGTTGGTCACATTGCGAATCTTGCCAGGATACATCTCGTTAAAATCAGCCAGGGTATATTTCCGCAACAGATCAGTATGCATGGCGGCAACCCCGTTAATTGCCTTACTGCCGACACAGGCAAGATTGGCCATCCGCACAAACCTGGAACCTGATTCATCAATGATTGACATTCTCTTAATTCGCTCAGTGTCACCGGGATACTTAAAACGCACCGAATCGAGAAAACGGCGGTTGATCTCATAGATAATTTCAAGATGTCTCGGCAGCAGGGAAGCAAACAGATTAACCGACCATTTTTCCATCGCCTCGGGCAGCAGGGTATGATTGGTATAACAGAGAGTTTTACGGGTGATCTTCCAGGCCTTGTTCCACTCATAAAAATAAACATCAAGAAGAAGACGCATCAGCTCCGGCACGGCAATCGCCGGATGGGTATCATTTAACTGTACCTGAAAATCCTCATGGAAATTGTCCAGATTTTCATGGGCAAAGAGATGAATTCTGATCATATCCTGGAGGGAACAGGATACAAAAAAATACTGCTGCTCCAGACGAAGCTGCTTCCCCTGAAACTGCTCATCACTGGGATAGAGTACCTTGGTGATGGTTTCCGCCTTAACCTTCTCCTCCACAGCCCCGTAATAATCACCGATATTAAAATCTTCAAAATCAAAGGAAGAATGGGCCTCGGCACTCCATAAACGAAGAAGATTAGCATTATTAACCTTGAAACCGGGAATCGGTGTATCGTAAGGAATACCGGTAACCACCCGCCCCGGTATCCAGCGTATATGCCGGGTTTTTTTCCTCCCATGGTAAACTTCAGTATGACCGCCAAACCCGACCTCACAAGCCATATCCGGTTTTTTTATCTCCCATGGATTGGCCAGGTGGAGCCAGCAGTCACCGATTTCCTTTTGCCAGCCGTCAACAATTTCCTGATCAAACATGCCGTATTCGTAACGGATCCCATAACCTATTGCCGGAATCTGCAGGGTTGCCAGAGAATCAAGGTAACAGGCCGCCAGTCTCCCCAGGCCGCCGTTACCGAGTCCAGGCTCTTCTTCATGATCTATCAACACCTGTAAATCCAGTCCACTTTCCTCTGCGGCCTGGCGAAACTCATCATACAGGCCAAGGTTGATCAGATTATTATGGAGATGCGGCCCCATCAGAAACTCCGCGGAAAGATAACAGATAACCCTGGAGTCTTTCTCTAAAAATGCCTCGGCAGAGTTAATAACAAGATGCTGCATCCGATCCCTTAAAGTATAGGCAACGGCAAGATAATAATCATTCATGCTTGCCGCCCGCAGAGTAACCCCCTGTTGATAAAAAAGATTGTAGGCAAATGCCCGTTTCAGCTCGTTTACGCGTTCCTGCCTGTTATCAACCGATTTATTTTCAGCTTTAAGGGACATGATGAATTAACTCCTCAATAAAAAGTGAAAGATAGGGATACCAAAACAGAAAGGTAACAAATTTTCTATCATTATATAAAAAACCATCATAACAAACCAGTTTTTATACCATCTTAACCAAAAAATAATAAATTGGTTCTCACCCGGCAAGCATCATGGTATAGCATATTAGCCCTGAACATGATGCCCTGTGCACATATCAGAAGACAGAGGACAGAAAACAGAATAGCTCGAAGCCTACGCTATCTGCAACCAAAAATAAACTATACCGTAGCTGTGCTTACCGGTATCAGAAGACAGAAGACAGAGGATAAAGTGGGTGTTGAATGATGATTGGCTTGATTTTGGATTTTTCCATCGTCACACCGCTCTGCTTCTTCTTCCTCGTCTCTGTCTTCTGTCCTCTGTCTTCTGATATGTGGAGCGGTGTCACCAGGGCAAAATATTTACAATGCAGTGGTTTTGATAGTACTCATAGCATAAGCCCAATATTTACACCCAAATAACAATTTTACAAATAAAATCCCATGCTTCATGCTCCGATGATCGATCCGATTATTTTCAGTATAGGCCCTCTCCATGTTCGCTGGTACGGCCTGATGTACATCCTCGCTTTTCTTGCCGCTTACTTTCTTGTCCGTTATCAGGCAAGAAAATTCTCCTGGCCGGAAATGGAAAAGCATCTTGACAACCTGCTTTTCTTTCTCATCCTCGGAGTTATTGTCGGAGCCCGGCTTGGCTATGCCCTGTTTTACAATCCTGAGTATTTCCTCGCCCATCCCCTGGAAATTTTTGCCACCTGGAAGGGTGGAATGTCTTTCCATGGCGGCTGTATCGGGGTGTTACTGACCGGCTGGCTTTACTGCAGGCATCACAGGCTTGACTACTGGAAAGTGGCTGACCTCTTTGCCGTCACTGTCCCCTTTGGTCTTAGTTTTGGCAGAATCGGCAACTTCATCAACCAGGAACTGTACGGCAGGATAACAGAAATGCCGTGGGGCATGATCTTCCCTGCAGCCGGCCCCTTACCCCGCCACCCATCCCAGCTTTACCAGGCGTTTCTTGAAGGTCTTGTCCTCTTCATCATTCTCTGGATGGTCAAGGCAAAGCCATGGAACCGGCAAAGTTCCTGGCCCCATGGCTCCATCCTTGCCCTGTTTCTGATTCTATACGGTTTTTTTCGGTTTATGGTTGAATTTGTCAGGGAACCAGATGCCCAGCTTGGCACGGTGTTTTTTTTCATGACCATGGGACAGGTATTAAGCTCGGTCATGATCTTTGTCGGTTGTATGCTTTTTGTTATTCGCAGATACAATAGCTTCAGGACATAAACCTGAATCCGTGACGAAAAGCATTTTTCGTGTCTTTCGTGTCTTTCGTGTCTTTCGTGGTTAAAATTTATTTCACCAACTTCGGCCTTTCCAGGGAAACAAATCCACTCAACTCAGCATAAAGGGAACCGCCTAACCTGGCGACCGGTCTTACCCTTGCCGGGTCAATACGGATTTTTTCATCTTCCCCGCTGCTTACCACTCCATCGGATATATAAATCCTCCGGATCAATCCCATTATCAGTCCATTTCTACCATTACCGATTTCATTGATTTCATAAAGCTCACAGCCCATGGCTATCGGACAATCCGCCAGCCTCGGCAATCTGAAACCGGCAAGACTCTCAAGTTCAAGGCCCAGCTCTTCCACCTCCGATATTCCTGCCGGCAAAGATGCAGAACTGTCATTCATAGCTGCCAGCATCTCAAGAGATGGGATATGAACCACAAATTCTTTTCTCTCCCTGATATTTACCGAGGTATCCTTGGGACTGCGGTCGGGTTTCCTGCCCACTGAAAAAACCAGCAGAGGCGGATCACTGCAAACCGGAGTAAAATAAGAAAACGGAGCCAGATTATAGCTGCCGTTATCATTCTCGGAGAGAACCCAGGCAACAGGACGGGGAATAACGCTTTGGGAGATTAATGAAAAGACTTTACCGGCATCAAGTTTTGTCAGATCTATTTCCATGGCTTTCTTTATATGCTGTTATGACAGGGCCACCCCGCACAACTCCGGCGACAGGGCATGATCAGGTTGAAATTTCTGAAAAATATGGGGAAGATGGGCAGGCAGCATGGCCGAAATAGTTTTTCTTTCTTCCGGATCATGCAATCCATCCACCAAAGTGGTACGAAACAAAACCGGAACAGACGCCTCGATCAGGATGGTGATGGACTTGACAATATTCTCCATGTCCACCTCCACACCTGACAGAAGCCGATAATTTTTAAAGCCCGCCTTGATATCCATGGCAATAAAATCAACCAGCCTGTCAGCCAATAACTCCTCCAGAACCCATGGTCTGGAACCATTGCTGTCTAATTTGACAGAAAACCCCAGCCGCTTAACAGCCCGGCAGAACTCCGATAAATCAGGCTGCAGGGTCGGCTCGCCCCCGCTGATTACAACCCCGTCCAGCTTGCCGACCCGACTGCCAAGAAAAGAAAAAATCTCATTTTCAGCCATTAGAGTCTTCTCGTTTCCCCTATCCAGCAAGGAAACATTATGACAAAACGGACAACGAAAATTACACCCCTGGGTAAAGATAACCGCCGCCGTCCTGCCCGGATAATCAGAAAGGGTAAATTTCTCAAGCCCGCCTATTTTCATAATTTTCTATTTCCTGCCTTTATCAGAAGACAGAAGACAGAGGACAGAATGATATGTGCTTCGCATTCGGAGTCTTCGCTCGAAGTCTACGCTATCTACCTGGTTTATACCTGGCTTATCTTTTTGCATTTGATTTATATGTCCTCTGACTTCTGGCTTCTGTCCTCTGTCTTCTGACAACCTGGCAACCTGAAACCTCGCCCGATGAACAAACTCATCCCGTTTACTGCTGTTCCACTGATCCACGGGCCGCAGGTAGCCGACCACCCTTGAATACATTTCTGTCCGCTTGCCGCAGTCAGGACAGACAGATTCCTCGCCCCGGATATAACCATGATCCGGGCAAATGGAAAAAGAAGGGGTTATGGTGAAATACGGTAGCCTGTAGCCAGCACAAACCTTTTTAACAAACGCCTTGACCGCCATGGGATCGGCTGCGGACTCACCAAGAAAGACATGTTGAACCGTGCCGCCGGTATATTTACTCTGTAAATCATCCTGAAGATCAAGAACTTCAAAGATATCATTACTGAAATTAACCGGCAACTGGGTTGAGTTGGAATAAACAGGTATTTTTTTATCCCCTTCACCACTGGTGTGTAAATTATATTTAAGATCAGAAAACCGTTTTGCATCTAAGCGGGCCAGACGAAACCCGGTCCCTTCCGCCGGGGTTGCCTCAAGATTATAGTTATTGCCGGTTTCCTCCTGAAAAACAATCAACTGCTCCCGCATATAATCAAGAACTTTAAGAGCAAACTCTCTGCCCTGCTCTTCACCGATACCAATCCCAAGCAGATTCAGACAGGCCTCATTCATCCCGATCAGACCTATGGTGGAAAAATGATTTTCCCAATAACAATTGTACCTTTCCCTGATCTGTCGCAGATAATAGCTGGTATATGGATATAACCCCTTGGCAGTGAACTGTTCCAGCACCTTCCGCTTGGTTTCCAGACTGGTACGGGCAATCTCCATAAGATTATGCAGCCTGATAAAAAAATCTTCCTCATCTACTGCCTGATACCCAATCGCCCCCATGTTGATGGTCACCACTCCGATGGAGCCGGTCAGAGGATTGGCACCAAACAGACCACCGCCGCGTTTTTCGAGCTGTCTCGTATCAAGACGGAGCCGGCAGCACATGGAACGGGCATCATCCGGGGAGAGGTCAGAATTGACAAAGTTAGCAAAATAGGCAATCCCGTAACGGGAAGTCACTTCCCAGAGCAGAGTCAGCCCCGGATCATCCCAGTTAAAATTTTCCGTTATATTATAGGTGGGGATGGGAAAGGTGAACACCCTGCCCCTGGCATCGCCCTCGGCCATGACTTCAAGAAAAGCCTGATTGAACAGGTTCATCTCTTCCTGGTAATCACCATACACCGTGTCCATACCTTTGCCGCCGATGGTTACCGGGAGATGTGCCATGTTTTTTGGTGGCTGCAGATCAAAGGTGAGGTTGGTGAAAGGAGTCTGGAAACCGACCCGGGTGGGAACATTGAGATTAAAGACAAACTCCTGAATCGCCTGCTTAACCTCTTTATAGCTGAGATTATCATGACGGATAAAGGGGGCAAGCAGAGTATCAAACGATGAAAAGGCCTGGGCTCCGGCCGCCTCTCCCTGGAGGGTATAAAAAAAATTTACCACCTGGCCAAGAGCGGAGCGAAGATGCCTTGCCGGTGCTGATTCCGCCTTACCGGCAGCACCACGAAACCCCTGGCGAAGCAGGTCATGAAGGTCCCAGCCCACACAGTATACCGAGAGCTGGCCCAGGTCATGGATATGGATATCTCCCTGCTGATGGGCCCGGCGGACATCCTGGATATAAATTTTATTAAGCCAGTAAACCTTGCTTATTTCACTGGCAACATAGTTATTCAAGCCCTGCAGGGAATAGGACATGTTGGAGTTTTCCTCCACCTGCCAGTCGAGTTTTTCAAGATATGAATCAATAAGATCAAGATCAGCTTTTTTTACCATTTCTCTGATTCTGGCATGCTGATCCCGGTAAAGAATATATGCCTTGGCTGTTTGTTTGTATGGAGAGGCAAGCAGTACCTCTTCGACAAGGTCTTGAACAGCTTCAACATGGGGGATAGAGTCAGTAAGTACGGTCTGGGCAAGAGACAGCACCCTGATGGTTAACCGCCTGGCTTCCGGCTCATCGAACTCAGTTGTGGCCCGGCCGGCTTTTAAAATAGCACGGGTGATTTTTTCTCCATCAAAACCGGCAACCCTGCCGTCCCGTTTCCTTATTTCTGCAAAAACTGCCGGCACGGCGGCAACCGCAGCCTGAATCTGTCCTGACATAATTTTTCCCCTCTCCTTTTCCGCGAAGGATTAGCCGTTACACCGCTTAAGCAGTGTAACGAGGATAGTTAAAAAAAAGAAAACAAAAAAAGTATCGGCAGGTTTTCGGACTCTTCCCCCGGCTCAACAGCCTTCCCATTCCTGTTTTTAAGGAACAGTGGCATACAAGGTTGAACAGGTTTCCAATTAACAGAAGGAATTACCGCTGCGGGACAGTTCCGGATTTACACCGGATTCCCTTATCGCATAACGATATGCGATATCATCTTTACTTAAAGATTAGCCAACACA
>CAZHPX010000018.1:0-3905 GCA_964534785.1 uncultured Desulfobulbaceae bacterium
CGCATATCGTACAATTCAGATGGAGTGTAGTGATCATTTTTAGCAACCCTTTCCATACTGTTTCCTTAACCTGAAAGCAGTGGCACTATTTGCTTTTTGCTACAACCCAAACAGCATGTACAATTCCAGGAATATACCCGAGCAATGTTAACAGGATGTTAATCCAGAAATGTTTTCCAATACCGACCTGAAGGAACACTCCTAAGGGGGGCAGGAAAATTGCACATATAATCTTGATGAGTTCCATAATAGTTTTCTTTTTAGAGTTATACCCTGTATCCACTTCGGATACTTAGGCAGTTTATGCTCATGATTTGTCGAAATTGGTTTGCACCCGCTGGTATCAACCCGCAAACAGGTTAAAAATCAGCTTCATATACGAGATTATTTCTTTGATTAGGGAGACAATATCCTCAATGATATCGAGAATCCTATCGGTAAGTGATTTAGCTCCCTCTTTTTTGCGCCACTCCCACGGTGGAACAGGATTATCAGCTGCCCATAGCCCTGTTTTCTCAAGCCGGGCTTTCCACTCAAGAATTTTCCATTTTTTGCAAATTATTTTTTGGCAATATCTGGAATAGACCCAGGCGTATCCTCCCCGCACCAGTAACTGGTTGACATTCCTTCGATCCAGACTGACCATGGCCACCGTTCGCCCAAACCTGTCTTTTGCAATCTCGTCAACGCTAACCTGTTCCCCTCGAACCAAGCGGGTCAGATAGCCTGTTGTTCACGGCGGCTTCGCCGCCGTGAATCGCGGTGCTGACTTCGTCAAGCCCCTTGTTCCGTCGCTACGCGCCAGAACAAGGTACTTGACCAGACACCGTGCACAGTGCAGTCAAGCTACGCTTGCCCGCACTGCACACGGTGCTGGTCAGCACCGCGATTCTCCGCCCGAACGGCTGGTCTTTTTCCGGGGCATCAATACCGTACAGCCTGATTCTTTCGATGGAACCTTTCCGCTGTACCTCAATGGTGTCGCCGTCAATCACTTTGACAACCGTCCCCTGCCAGGCATGGAGGGAGGACGGGATAAGTAAAAGAAAAGCAGCATGAACAATCAGCAGCTTGAGAATTCGACAGTTATGTGGGTTATTATTCATCGGATGCGAAATTTATTATTTCTATTCCTTCATCCTCAAGGAACCTTGTCGTCTTGCTGCAGACTGGTGAGGTGGTTTTCAAAAAAACAGAGGAGAAAAAACCTGTTTTGTAGTGGAATATCCTGCAAGCAGGTGATCGCCACATGGAGCAATCAATTTTGCCTGCCCCCCGGCAACGACCAGTCAATCACAGCTTTACCCTGGTTCTCCAGACAGGTATTGGCTTTTGAAAAATGATGATTACCGAAAAAACCGCGATGAGCAGACAAAGGAGAGGGGTGAACTGACTGCAATACCAGATGCTGTTTTCTGTCAATAATCTTTCCTTTCTTCTGGGCGTAACTACCCCAGAGAAGAAATACCAGTCCTGTATGCTCTTCATTGAGCGTTTTTATGACAGCATCAGTAAAGATTTCCCAACCTTTTCCCTGGTGAGAACCCGCTTTATTTCTCTCAACGGTGAGAACACTGTTGAGCAGCAGTACACCTTGTTCCGCCCAGCTTTTCAGATAACCGTGCTTACTGATCTCGATGCCGAGATCAGTATAAATTTCTTTAAAAATATTGACAAGTGACGGCGGAGATTTCACCCCGGATTTCACCGAAAAACAAAGCCCGTGTGCCTGCCCTGGCCCGTGGTAGGGGTCCTGCCCGATTATTACAACTTTTACATTCTCAAAGGAAACCAAGTTCATGCTGTTGAAGATATCATCGCCAGCAGGGTATATTACCTTCCCAGCCTGTTTTTCCCTGATTATAAATTGCCTGAGATTTTGCATATACTCTTTCTCAAACTCTTTCCCCAGTCTGTTTTTCCAGGAAGGTCTCAGTTTTACTCGATCCTGTATCTCTGACATCTCAACAAATCTATATTTTTTTTGAAACAAAGGGGATGAATTTACTTGCTGGCCTTTTTCGGCCGACCTTGCCCACGCAGTTCCATACGACGACCTATTTTCTTTGAAACAGATCGCTCAAATTTTTTACCTCCGGTTAACTGCCCCCGCTGCACAGCCTCCCGGATAAGCTGCAACTCGTTTTCCGCAACTGTACTCTTAAGCCATTGCCTGTAGTTTGCCGCACGCTCTTCTTCGCTCAGACCAAGATTTTCGGTGCGGATACCGGGATCAACAATAAGATGAACATGATTCGTCATCAGGCAGTAAGCATACACCTTGCAACCAAGTTTTTTCTTCCATTCCCGGAGGTTATCTATATAATAGATATAATCGTCACCGCCGGTAAACACAGGCTGACGGTTAAGACCCCGCTGGACGATATGGTGAGGGCAGTTCTTTAATATTATTCGGGCTTGTCTAAGCATGGGGTACTAATACCATTAACCGATGACAATGTCAAAAAATAGTTCTGTCCCCTTTTCCCTTTTCTCTGGTCGTTCAGGTTTAATTAAAAAAAGGGAGCTGGCTACTAATGCCAGTTCCCTTTGCAATGGTCGGAACGAGAGGATTTGAACCTCCGATCTCTTGACCCCCAGTCAAGCGCCTTACCAGGCTAGGCCACGTTCCGGTCATCTTGTTATTCTATCAAACAAGAAATATACCGCTTCAAAACAATCTTGGAAACTAATTTATTAAGCTACCATACCCCTGCTTATTGTGCCAATCATTTCCTTTGGTTACCCTGGACATAACAGCCATCATCCATAAAAAACACGCCTGTAAGAATCACCTTTTCTTATCCCGGGCAAAGCAATCCAAAATAGCCTGCAATTCATTCTTGATAAACATCAGCCTGCTATCGGCTTGAATACTGACAGGGTTTTCAGATGTCCTGGAGTCAGTATCCCCACCCGAAACTTTTCTGTTCAACTCTCTTCTGGCTCCGGCGACAGTAAATCCTTTATCATAAAGAAGTGCCTTTATTCGAAGAAGATTTTCAACATCCTTTTTCCTGTACAACCTTTGGCCGGACCTGGGACGATATGGTTTTATTATTGCAAACTCTGTTTCCCAGTATCGCAGGACATGCGGCTCCACTCCTACAATTTTACCGGCTGCCCCTATACGGAAATACTTTTTCTCCGGTATTTCGCCATGACCTAAAACCGGTTCATCGTCCACTGATACTATGCTCCAGCTATCTTGAAAACAAAAACATTAGTTCGAATTACGGATTGCAGGTTCATAATTTCAAACTCCACGCCCCTGTCACCTGTTACCTGTCACCTGATTCAACATTTCCCTGATCCGTTTGCTCGGCCTGAAAGAAATCATCTGTCTCTTTGTAATCGTCATGGCCTGACCCGTCATAGGGTTACGCCCCTGGCGCTGCCCTTTATCCTTAACGGTTAATGTGCCAAACTGAACGAGTTTGATGGACTCCCCGGAAGCCATGGTCTCTTTCATAACAGCAAAGACTTTGTTAACGATTTCAGAGGCATTACTATGGGGGATACCGAGCTGTTCGTCAACCGAAGCAGCAAGTTCCCTGCGGGTTAGATTTCTTTTTTTCATAACGAGTTTACTTGCGTGACAATATGATACCGAAACCAATGAAACAGTCAGGCAGGGGAGTTAAATAACCTGGGCATATAATGTACATTTCCCTCAGAAGGCGACGTTAAACAAACTAAACATACAGGCAAACAGATAAAAGCACCCTCCTTTATACACTACCTTCCCGGTATCTGCCGCCAAAATCTTTCATCAGGGCAGCAGCAATTTTATCATGAACCCGATCAACCCCCTGATCATCAAGGGTTTTTTCAGATGAACGATAGGTTACAGAAATAGCGACATTTTTCATACCTTCTTCAATCGGCTTACCGCTGTATACATC
>CAZHPX010000018.1:3915-10808 GCA_964534785.1 uncultured Desulfobulbaceae bacterium
CTGGTTTTATGATTACCAATTGCTTTTAGAATATCCCCTGCCGGGACATCTTCAGGAACCAGGAGACCAATATCCCGTTTCACCATCGGATAGCGGGGAAGCCGGGTAAACTTTATTGTCCTGACTGGCAGGCCAATAAAATGATGAAGATCAATCTCCAGAAAATAAACCGGCTGCTTGATGGAATAATTCCGTAAAACATCTTTATGGACAGCACCAAGACAACCTATCTTCTTCTCTTTGTAAACCAGCAAAAGCAAATTTCCCGGTTCACTGTATGACAGGTTATTGTTATCAGATGCAATAAAATTAATTTGCTCTTCACCGCTGCCTATCCTCAGATTTTTAAAAACTAATTCAGCAAGTCCTTTTATATCAAGCAGATCAGTTTTTTCTCCTGAGAAATGAAACGGAGCCGCACCCGGATACCGCTCCCCTGTACAGACGGCACAGAGATGGTACCTCTCTTCCGGCTGCCCCTCACTCTCCCGCTGAATAAAGGTTTTACCAACTTCAAAGAGACGAATATCAGGCTGTTGATAATTTATATTACGGACTATGTTTTCAAGCAGCCCAGGCAGCAGCATGGAGCGCATGACAGCCTGTTCTTTTGTAAGAGGATTCAGCAGTTTTGTAATCTGACGACGAGGATCATCTATGCCAAGCAGCATCATATCAAGATGCTTTTCATCAGTGAAACTGTAATTTATGGCCTCAAAAAAACCATTACCTGTACAAATTACTGATATTCTCTTTCTCAACTCACGCATATCGTCACGAACAGGATAATCCATGGCGATGGAAGG
This sequence comes from uncultured Desulfobulbaceae bacterium, assembly GCA_964534785.1. GTDB lineage: Bacteria > Desulfobacterota > Desulfobulbia > Desulfobulbales > Desulfobulbaceae > DRLX01. The sequence continues at coordinate 4,722 of CAZHPX010000018.1, forward strand.
CATGGTGGTTGGAATCTCATCATAACCAACCAGGCGGGCAATCTCCTCAATCAAGTCCACTTCCCTTTCAATATCAGGTCTAAAACTGGGAATTTTCAAGAGGATAGATTTTTCATCTACGGCAGCAACAATAAATTCAATGGATTCAAGGTATCGGATAATCTCTTCTTTTTTCAAACTTATTCCCAAAAGACTGTTGACCCGCTCGACCCTGAGCTCAAGTTCAAGCTCTGGTCTTCTGCCCGGATATTCGTCAACCCCACCTGCCATAACAGTTGCTCCGGCAATCTCTTTAATCAGGCTGACTGCCCGCTCCAGGGCATGGAGAGTGATATTGGGATCAACTCCCCGTTCAAAGCGATAGGATGCTTCAGAGGGAAGATTAAGGCGACGGGCTGTACGGCGGATGGAAACCGGGTCAAAACAAGCCGATTCAAGAAGAACTTCAGTGGTGGAATCTGTTACCTCTGAGTTAAGCCCGCCCATAACTCCGGCAATGGCAACCGGCCTCTCACCATCGCAGATCATCAAGGTATCGGATATCAGTTGCCGCTCAACTCCATCAAGGGTTGTAAATTTCTTTTCAGACGGAGCGGGACAGCGGACAACAATCTTGCTCTGCCTCAGAGTTTTAAAATCAAAGGCGTGGAGCGGCTGCCCATACTCAAGCATTACAAAATTAGTAATATCAACAATATTGTTAATTGGCCGCATACCAACCGCCAGCAACTGTCTCTGTAACCACCGGGGAGAGGGAGCGATTTTCACATTGGTCAACTTGCGGGCTGCATACCGCCGGCAAAGCTCCGGCTCCTCAATGGCGAGAGAAAAATCAATATCGGTGGAATCAAGGGACTCCCCGCCGATGACCGGTATCTTGATTTTTGTACCGATAAAACCAGCAACTTCCCGGGCAATACCAAGGACAGAGGCACAATCGGGACGATTAGGGGTCAGATCCACCTCAATCATGGTATCGGCAAGGCCGAGAGCCTGGGTAAGAGATTGTCCGGGCGACAAATCTTCAGCCAGCTCAATGATACCGTCATGACCGTCACCAAATCCCAGTTCTCTAACTGAGCAGAGCATGCCAAGGGATTGTTCCCCGCGAACTTTTGCCTTTTTGATTTTCATTCCATCCGGCAGATAAACTCCGGGTACGGCCATGGCGGTTATTAGGGATTCCCGCACATTTGGGGCCCCGCAGACAACCTGAACAACCTCCTTGCCTGTATCAACCTTGCACACCGTCAGGCGATCTGCATTGGGATGCTTTTTTACCTCAAGAACCCTAACAATGATAATTTTCTCCAGACCCTGGTAAAGGGGTGTAACCTGATCCACCTCAAGTCCCAGCATGGTAAGCTTTTCGGAGAGCTTCAGAGGGGACAGAGAGCCAAGAGCAACAAATAAAGAAAGCCAGTTAAGTGTGAATTTCATATCAGATACCAGGCAATATCATCATAACAAGTGAACATTGAAGCAAAGTTTCTGTGGGGAGGGGAAATCGTTATCATTAGACGGGAGCTATATATCCCCCCGCAGCCATTATGTCTGGTAACCACCCCTCTGGGGATAAGGGCAAAATCGGCAGAACCGGAAAAAACGGAAAACCTGTATTAAAACTGAGCAAGAAAACGAAGATCGTTTTCATAATAAAGACGAATATCGTCTATACCGTACTTCAGCATGGCAATTCGCTCAACCCCGAGCCCAAAGGCAAAACCGGAATACTCATCAGGATCATAACCGACCATCCTCATAACTTCAGGATCAATCAATCCGGCACCAAGTATTTCCAACCAGCCGGTTCGTTTACAGACCCTGCACCCGTCTCCACTACAGATAACACAGGCGATATCAACTTCAGCACTGGGCTCGGTAAACGGGAAAAAACTTGGTCGGAAACGAACCTCAATATCATCTGAAAACATGCGTCTTAAGAAATTGGTCAAAACACCTTTAAGGTCTGCAAAAGATACCTGCCGATCCACGAGAAACCCCTCAACCTGAACAAACATCGGAGTATGGGTTATGTCTGAATCACAACGATAAACCTTACCAGGGGCAATATAGCGAAGTGGCGGCTCCTGCCTTTCCATAATTCTGGCCTGCATGGGAGAAGTGTGAGTCCGCAGGAGGATGGATTCAGAGACATAGAAAGTATCGTGCATATCTCTGGCAGGATGGTGGGCGGGGATATTAAGTGCCGCAAAGTTGTAATGATCGGTCTCAACATCAGGCCCTTCAGCAACAGCAAAGCCCATTACTTCAAAGATGGTACATATCTCTTCCGTGACCTGAGTCACAGGATGCAGGTTGGCCCGTGGCAAAAATCGTCCGGGCTGGCTTAAGTCAGTACCTGAATCACCGGCTTGTGCACCGGTACCAAGGCTCTCTTTCTTCTCTTCAAAAAGAGCAACCACCTCTTTTTTAACATTATTGGCAAGCTGTCCGAGGCGGGGACGGTCTTCCCTGGCAACCCGGGAAAGACCCCGCATTACTGAGGTCAGCAGGCCCCCCTTACGACCGAGATACTTAACCCGAAAAGGCTCAAGCTCAGATGCATTTGTAATAGCTGCCAGCTCGTATACAGCCTCATCTTTGAGGCGAGATAATTCCTGTTCCATTAAAAAAGCTTAAGAAGAAGCTGCAAGTCCTGTGGTCTTTACGACTTCAGTAAATGCCCTTGGATCAACAATGGCAAGGTTAGACAAGACCTTACGATCAAGTTCAATACCAGCTTTTTTCAGACCATTAATAAGTCTGGAATAGCTGACTCCATTTTGCCTGGCAGCAGCTCCGACACGAATGATCCAGAGACGACGAAAATCTCTCTTTCTGGTCCGCCGATCCCGGTAACTGTAACATAAAGCCCTGTCAACAGCTTCGGTGGCGGTACGAAAAAGACGGCTTTTACCGCCTCTGTAGCCTTTGGCCTGTTTTAATATCTTGTTTCTTCTGCGGCGTGCTTTAAAGCCGCGTGTTACGCGTGGCATAAATTTCTCCGTGTATCTCTAACATATCTATTATCTATATTAAAATATTTTTTAAACGCTGCCAAGACGATGCATTCAGCATATTCCCTGTATCCTGACTATAGATAAGGCAGCATCCGTCTGACCGCCCTGCGGTCAGCTTCAGAAATCAAACCGGACTTACGAAGATTTCTTTTTCGTTTGGTTGATTTTTTTGTAAGGATATGGGAAGTAAAGGCTTTACTTCTTCGAATCTTTCCGGAACCGGTTGCCTTGAACCTCTTGGCGGCACCTCTGTTTGTTTTCATTTTAGGCATGATCTTACTCTCCTTATCCGGCAGAAAATCTGCCCTGTTTGTATCAAAAGACAGAGAACAGAAGTCAGAAGACGGAATAACCAGCTTTCTATCCTTATTCTCTGTCCTCTGTCCTCTGTCCTCTGGCTTCTGTATTGTCGAAAAACTATGGCTTTGGACCAACAAACATAACCAACTGCCGACCTTCCATTTTAGGTGGCTGGAGAATCACACAATCTTCACGAAGACTGTCTGCAATATTGTTTATTGCATCAAGCCCAACAGACTGGGCATAAATAATCTCCCGTCCCCGAAACCGCATGGTCACTTTGACCTTATTCTTCTGTTCAAGAAATTTTTTAATTTTCTTGATCTTGAAGTTCAGGTCATGCTCTTCTGTCTTTGGCCGGAACTTTATCTCCTTGGTCTCAACAATGGTCTGTTTTTTCTTTGCTTCCTGCTGTTTCTTTTTCAGCTCATAACGATATTTATCAAAATTCATGAGCTTACAGACGGGTGGTTTTGCCTTGGCTGAAACCTCAACGAGATCAAGTCCCTGTTCATAAGCCATCTCCATGGCCTGCCGCGAACTGACAATCCCCAACTGCTCACCCTCACTCCCTACCAGGCGAACTTCAGGATAGTTAATACCCTCATTAATCCTGACCTTAATCTCTTCTTTCTGCGGTAACTTTCTGCCCCTTCGTTTGATGTTCGTCTCCTCCAGTTTTTTTTTACGGCTTTTCAGTACTCATCCATCTCCGATGCTCATAACTTCAGCACATTCATTACGTACCATTTCCGCAAAGGATGCCGGGGACATGGGCGGTAAATTGTCACCATTTTGCCTGCGAACGGTAACCATGCCTTCAGATTTTTCTCTATCACCAATAATCAACATATATGGAACTTTCATAAGCTGGGCTTCACGAATTTTATAGTTGAGTTTCTCATTTCTCAAATCCTTTTCAAGACGAATTCCCAATCCGTGCAGCTCATCATATACCTGCTCGCAATAACCAGCCTGATCGTCGGTGATATTGAGGATTCTCGCTTGTTCCGGGGCCATCCATAAAGGAAAGCTGCCCCCGTAATGCTCAATTAATATACCAATAAATCTTTCAAGCGATCCCATCAAGGCTCTGTGAATCATAATCGGCTGATGTTTACCGCCATCTTCACCGGTATAGACAACCTTAAACCGCTCCGGCAGGTTAAAATCCACCTGAATGGTTGAACATTGCCAGAGACGGCCAAGCTGATCCTTAATTTTTATATCAATTTTCGGACCATAAAAGACACCCTCGCCCGGATCGACACTATATGTCAATCCTTTTTTTTCCAAAGCCCCTTTTAAGGCATCTGTTGACAGTTGCCAGTGTTCATCGGAACCAACATGTTTATCGGGTCTGGTTGAAAGATAAACCTCATACTCTGCAAAACCAAAAGTCTTCAGCACCAGCAGATTCAAATCAATAATATTAAAAATTTCCTCTTCCAACTGATCCGGTCTGCAAAAGATATGGGCATCATCCTGGGTAAAGCCGCGAACCCGCATCAGACCATGCAATGCCCCGGTCCGCTCATATCTGTAAACCGTGCCAAGCTCACACCAGCGGATGGGAAACTCCCTGTAACTATGGGGCGTGGAGTTATAAATTTCAATATGAAAAGGGCAGTTCATCGGCTTGAGCTGATACTTAACCTCATCAATCTCAATGGCCGAATACATGTTTTCCCCGTAAAAATCCAGATGCCCGGAGGTCTTCCAGAGACCCTGCCTCGCTATATGAGGAGTATAGAGCAACTGGTAGTCATGCCGGTAATGGGCATCCTTCCAGTAATCTTCAATTAATTTACGGAGCATCGCTCCTCTTGGCTGCCAGAGAACAAGACCAGGGCCTATCTCATCACTGATGGTAAATAACCCCAATGCCCTGCCAAGCCGACGATGATCCCGTTTTTTTGCCTCTTCAAGACGAGTTAAATAACCTTTAAGTTCTTTTTTATCAGCAAAGGCGGTGCCGTACAACCTGGTAAGCATTTGTCGTTTTTCATCGCCCCGCCAATATGAGCCGGCCACCCGTAACAGCTTAAACTCCTTGAGCCAGGAGGTGTTTGGCACATGGGGGCCGCGGCAAAAATCAATAAAATCTCCCTGACGATACAGGCTGACTGTTTCCTCATTCAATTCTTCGAGAAGTTCGACCTTGTATTTTTCGCCCTTGCCTGCAAAAAAATCAATCGCCTCAGTCCTATCCATTTCAAGCCGCTCCACAGGAACACGCCGCTTAACAATTTCTACCATTTTTTCTTCTATGACAGCATAATCCTCCGGGGTAAAAGGGACTTCTCTGTCAAAATCGTAATAAAATCCATCAAGAATGGTGGGACCAATCGCAACCTTAACAACATCGCCATACAACTCCTTTACAGCCTGAGCCATGGTATGAGCAGTGGAATGACGAAGGATATCAAGACCGATCTCACTTTTTAACTCTACAGGAACAAGAACGCCATTCTCGCACAGTGACTGGCAAAGATCAAGCGGCTTCCCATTAAACAAAACTGCCACCGCCTGCTTACGCTGCTTGTTCGAGACAAGCTCCCGCAAAGCCTCTTCGGCGGTTACCCCGACCGCAAACGATGCCTTTTCATTATTTTTTAGGGTGACGGTAATATCGGTCATGACCTGCCTATAAAAAGGAAAGGCTGATGAGGAAACATATTTTCATGTTTCCTCATAGCCTCTCCGGTCATTCTGGTAGGCACGGGCGGGTTCGAACCGCCGACTTCTACCATGTCAAGGTAGC
>CAZHPX010000019.1:0-10703 GCA_964534785.1 uncultured Desulfobulbaceae bacterium
CATGATGCCTTTCGGGCAGAAGTTAGCATTTGTCAACAACTGACAACCTACCGCTTAATAGGAATGATTCCCACATGAGCTTCTCCGGCACTCACCGTTTTGTTCTGGCACGAACAAGCCGGTGAGTGCCGGATTCACTGCTGATTTTCCGATACATGAATCATACTCGCGAATTATTAGAATACAAAATGCGTGCAATGGAGATATCTACTGCCGCATATCTCTATCAGGAGTTATGGCGATGTTACCCAGTCAATTTCACCATAGACACGGAGAACAAAATCACCGTCAAGCCAGACAACCTCATAGGCAAGAAGGCGTATCTATCTGTATGGATAGTGAAAAAGACTTCGATGTGCTGATGTTCTGTAACGGCAGGTTGATACTCCATGGATGCCTGTTTTGAGAGAGGTTGTCTTCAGTAGATATAATCATTTATTGCCCTGTTGTTCCACTGTCCAACCTGCTAAAAAATCCATGAAATTTTCCGGTGTCACCACATTACTTTTTGCATGGGGATAGGCACGGGTAAAGGTCTTGGGAATTTTTGTTTTAGCCCTGCTGTTCCACTTGAACTCCCAGGCTGTCAGGGAGTGGGCTGTTTCTTCGATATAGTCTATCTCCTGCTGCTGGATTGTTCGCCAGAAATATCTGTCTACATCCAGATTATAATGAGACAGGGACTTCATCCGTTCACTGATCAAAAAATTTTCCCATAGAGGTCCCATGTCCGTGCGTTGCGGGGGAAGCTGGAAATTTTTTATGATAGCGTTGCGGATGCCGTTATCATAAAAGTAGAATTTTTTTCCTTTTCTGATTTCGTTCCTTACATTTCTGCTGAACGCGGGCAAACGGAAAATAACAAAGGCCTTTTCCAGAAGAGTAATATATTTTTCAACCGTCTGATTATTTGCTCCGGTCAGGCGGCTCAGCTCATTGAAAGAGACCTCGGAGCCGAGTTGCAGGGCCAGGGCCTTGAGCAGTTTTTCAAAGAGTATGGGCTTGATGACATCCTCAAGGAGCAGCAGATCTTTATAGAGAAAGCTGTCGCTTAAGAGTTGCAGAAGCTCCTGTTCCTCGCCGGGGTGGGTGATAATTTCAGGGTAATAGCCATAGACAAGTCTATGCTCAAGGAGACGGTTCTCCTCCAACAGGCCATGATGGGCCACCATTTCAAGATATGACGGGGCAAAAAGCTGGAACTGGTATTTTCTGCCGGTCAGCGGTTCGTTTATTTTTGCGGCAAGTTCAAAGGATGATGAACCGGTGGCGATCACCTGCACATCGCTTAGTTTGTCGGCAAACAGTTTTAAGCTCAAGCCAATATTACTGATCCGCTGGGCCTCGTCGATGAAAACTATTTTGTTCCTGCCGACAATGGCCCGAAGCCGGGTCGAGGTCGTATCGGCAAGCAGGTCACGGACATCCGCTTCATCTCCGTTCAGTTCAAGATAAGAATAGTCCGAATCAGACAGGATATGGGCAATAAGCGTTGTCTTACCCACCTGCCTGGCACCAAGGACAATGATAATTTTGCCCTTGAAAAGACGCTCAACAATGATGTCACGCAAAAATCTTTTTATTATATTTTTATGTTTCATACTATTATAAATATAATAATTTTATATTGAAGTCAATGTATTGAAAAAATATCACATAGATGGCTCAAAGCCATTGGGGTCAAATCTTTCCTCTTGACAATTGGACTCTTTGCACCTCAGTATATAGAAAAACCTTTTGCTCGTTTTCACGGCAAGTGACATGGTATCAGGCTCCTTAGTGGTCTATCCACGTACAGGTACCAGAGAAACCGGATTGTTTGCCAAGGGAAAAGATTTTACCCCAGACCCTGCCAGCCTGTCTGGCCTCGACAAGAGCCTGCTCCATCATTTCAATATCCTGGGCAGTATTTTTTCCCCGCTCATTATTTCTTTATAACCCACTATATTATATACACAAAACACTAAATATCTGTAAATATTCGGTAGCAGTGGTTTTGGTAGTACTCATAGCATAAGCCGAATATTTACAAATATCTTCAAACCTGAAAACAGGTGGACAATGAACAGACAAACTTCGATGTTGCAATCTTATGAACAAGCAGTATAGTTACAAAAAAGGTATCGCAACAACAAATTTGAAATTACACCGTCAATCCCGGAAACCTTATGGCTGCACAAAAACTTTCCATACTCGCCTACGAATGGTTGCCGGAATGTACAAAAAACATAAATGAGGCTCTATCAGGGACATCTGAGCTTATTTTTCAAAAAGATCCAAAGTTATTTCAAAAGGAGATAAGCAGAAAACAATACGATGTTATTTCCCTCGGGGTCGCCCCAAACCACTCAACCGTTTTTAAACTTCTCAGACAGACCCATAGCCAAACTCCTCATACACCGATTATAATTACCTCCACATCAGAAAAAGCAGAACTCGTTGTTAAAGCTATCAAGCTGGGTGCATATGACTTTATCACCATACCTTTTACCCCTTCCAGAATTCAACTCGCTGTCCAGAAAGCGATAAAGTAGCGGGAACTGCAAAATGAAATAGATTATCTGCGCGGTGAACAGGACATTATCTACGACTTCGATGCCATTATTGCGGTAAGCCCGGCTTTCAAACAGATCCTAATCAGTCTGAAAAAATTGCCTCCACAGATTCAACCATTCTTCTCACCGGTGCCACCGGCACAGGTAAAAGTTTTCTCTCCGGCTCAGTCCATCATAACTCACCAAGACATAATAAGCCCTTTATCAAAATAAACTGTGCAAACATCCCGGAAGCGTTACTGGAAAGTGAACTTTTCGGCCATGAAAAAGAGGGTCTATGGATTCAGTGACAATGCTCTGGCCATTATCAAGAGCTATCACTGGCCCGGCAACATCCGCCAATTAGCCAACACAATAGAACGGGCGGTCATCCTGGAAGAAAGAGATACTATCACCACAGATTCCATCCATATTCCCGACTTTCACAATCCCGCACAGAGTACAACCAATGGCCATGTAGAGCCCTTGGAAATCAGAGAAAAGGAACTCATCATTCGTGCTCTTGAAGAAAGTCTATGGGTTCAGAAAAATGCAGCAAAAAAACTTGATATAAGTCCACGGGCATTGAACTACAAAATTAACAAATTCAAAATAACCCATACCAACTGGCGAAAAAACAAACCATGACCTTCAAAAATACAAGTTACAATGTCAACTTTTGGGGATAATGACCGCCAGCCTCCTGCTCATCAATGATATGTTTAAAAATTATGGTTGCCCTGTCCTGGTACTCTTTTGCAACCTCAGTTTTTTTCTGTCGTTCACATAATCTACTTAATTCCTGCAAAACGGAACCCACCGCCGGATGATCTTTACCGTAAAGTTTTTCAGTAATTAGTAGAGAACGCATAAAACTTTTTTCTGCTTCTTCATATTTTCCACAAATCCTGTATGCCTCAGCAAGATGGTTATAAGCCATTGCCAGGGTTGCCTTATCCGGATATACAGATTTTTCTTTAAGCCTGCAAAGCCTCTCAAACAAAGGAACAGCCTCCATTTCCCGTTCCAGTTCCATGTAAAGACGGGCAAGTTTATCCGTAATCTCACAGGTGACATTAACCCTTTCACTTTTCTCCATGATATCAAGTGCCTGCCGGTATGGCTTTTCGGCCTGTTCATACCTGCCAAGAATTTCCTGCAGCTTGGCTATCTGATACCAGCAAACACCCATTTCCGGGTCATCACTGCCCAGAATTTGCGTCAGGCTGTGCATGGCTTGTTTATACAGGATACCAGCCTCTTTATTTTTGCCAATCATGGCAAGAGCGTAAGCATAATCCCGCCTGGCTAATGCCAGCTCAACAGGGTCAGGATTGTTTTTTTCAAAAAGAAGGACAAGGGAAGAAAAATATCCTTGTGCCTCCTGGTACGAGTACAATCTAAGACTTAACAGCCCCGCCGAACGAATAAATTCAGGATTGTCCCGATCAACGGCCACCGCTTTTTCATAACGGCTCATGGCCTTCTGAAAATCCATTCGCTGTTCAGCAAGACAACCACCATGATATGCTGCCGGAGCGGCAACCGCATCTTCCTGTCCAACCATGGTGTCAAAAAGCTGTTCCGCCAGCTCGGTATCACCTTCACATATCCCCTTGCGAGCCATATCATATTCCATGACACTCAGGCCGGTTTTTATTTCCTCAAGAAAAACAATGGCCTTTTTTCTGCAGGAAATACTCTCGGCATACGCCTGTTCTGAAAAACTTAAACCCTCGGTAATGGCAACCAGCTCTACCTGATGTTTCTCCTGCCCGGATTCATCATTATTTTCAATGGCTACAGCCAGAACAGCAAGCCGCTGCTCCTTCAAATTAAAAAGCCACCTCTCATAGGATTCTCTTTGCAGAAATTCATGAGAATGAATCTCTGCCTCCCTACCCTCATCCTCCCCTGTCTCCCCGGTCTCTGCTTCGCCGAGCTCTATACCTTCAACATAATGATCGTCACGACTGACTTCAGCTTCAAGTTCAATCTGTCGCTCCTTTTCAAAGTCAACAGAAACTGCCTGCCCTCCAACAGCCTCTACTCCGGATACTTTCTCAACTACTTCTTCCTGCAGAACCAGACTTTGCTCCACCTCTTTATTTTCCGCAGAGCATTCTTCGCCTGGTAAAGTCGGGTTTTCCGTTTGCGAAGGGATAGAAGGCTTATTTTCAGGTCTTCTTTTCAGAATGAAAAGAACAAGCAAAACAACTGCGGCCAAAACAATAATAAATAGATAAATGTTCATAATTATACACGAAAAAAGGTTACAAAGGCAAAATCCTTGTTTGCAAACCAAGCCTGTTAACAGGTTATGTCAGCAAACAGGCTGTACACACAATGGATATGTATCATAATTGTATGGAAAATATGAAATAATATCAAATTAAAGTTACAAAAAGTATAAACTAAATCTGGCTCATTGCTAAATGGCAAAGGCAAAAGGCAAGAGGCAAGGGCAAAAGGGGACAGAACTATTTTTTGACATTTGAAGCAATTGATGGTACTGATGCCCCATGTCCAGACAAGCCCGAATAATATTAAAGAACTGTCCTCACCACATCATTCAGCGGGGTCATAACCGTCAGCCCGTGTTTACCGGCGATGACGATTACATCTATTATCTCGATAACCTCCGGGACTGGAAGAAAGAACTTGGTTGCAAGGTGTATGCTTACTGCCTGATGACGAACCATGTTCATCTTATTGTTGATCCCGGTATCCGCACCGAAAATCTTGGCCTGCTGATGAAAAGACTTGCCGGCCGCCAGACCCGCTATGTAAATAAACTTGAAGGCAGGAGTGGTTCCCTTTGGGAAGGGCGTTACAAGTCCAGCCCGATCAGTGCCGGTGAATACCTTCTTGCCTGTTGCCGCTATGTCGAGTTGAATCCCCTCCGGGCCGGCATGGTTGATGCCCCTTCCCTGTATCCATGGTCAAGTTGTCCGTTTAAAACAGGGGAAATAAAAAAATCCTGGCTCGACCTTGACCCTTTTTATTTAAGTCTTGGCCTGAGCGAAGAAGAGCGTGCGGTAAACTACAGGCAATGGCTTAAAAATACAATTGCGGAAAATGAGTGGAAGCTTATCCGGGAGGCTGTGCAGCGGGGGCAGTTAACCGGCGGTAAAAAATTTGAGCGATTTGTTTCAAAAAAAACAGGCCGTTGTATAGAGTTGCGTGGGCAGGGTCGGCCGAAGAAGGTCGGTAAATAAATCTGGCCCCTTTTTTTCCTCTTGCGGGGCTAAAGCCCCGGTTCCACAGATATCTTCCCTTATCCCCAAAGGGGTTGTTACCAAGCATAATCCTGAATCCGTGACTAAAAAGCATTGAAAGGTTGTCATTTCGAGATGTTCTTTAAAAGAACGGAAACATAGACTATCATCGGGGTGGTTTTTTTGAGGATATTTATATATTCAATGCCTGGTGTTTTTTGACATAAAAAAAGGCCTGAGAGCATTTCGAATAATGGTTCAGGTACACTTACATTACCCTTATATACATGACGGCGGCGGATAAAACCGCTGGAATCAAGTACCGGCCCAACTATTTATGGTTAGGCAGCAAGTAAAAATAAATTGTACGGATTGTGCCGTAATTTCGGAGTCCCGTTCCTCGCTTACCTGTTTGTTTTCAAGGCGAGTCAAGCTGTGCATAGCCGGGTTATGTAAGGCTTGACGCAACACAGAAAACAGACAAAAGGACAAGCAAGGTGTATAATTATTTTTACTTGGTGCCTTAGCTGCCACAGGCATTTACCACAACCTTGTTTTTGTAACAAGAAACACATCAGACATGGAAATAAGCGGTGCTGCCCTGCTCAATCCATGGGGATAATGACAAAAAAAACAGCTAATATCGCATGAAAACATGCTGTTAACTGCGCAGTGTACTATATTTTATCAGCATAATATACATCCACATTATCCGTTATATAAGCTATACCAGCATAGTTTTTAAAAAACCTCTCCACCATTTCGTCAGCTATCTTTTTAACTACCTCCTCACTGGCAATCACCTCTAACCTGATATTTCCCCCAGGTTCATCCAGAGGGGTAATCCATCTCGCTCCCCGTCTTCCTTTGCCCGAGGCATGCTGTACAGTGTAACCAGCGGCTCCAAGTTCGGTCACCATCCTGGTCACATCTTCCAATATAGACGTCTCGGTGACAATTACCAATATTTTTGCCTTGTAGATATCCATAACGCACCTCTTTATTCAGTTAAACATCCCATAACAGCCTGCAGATTATCTGCCACAATGGCATGCCGATGATGATATTGAAAGGAAAGGTCAGGGCAAGAGACATCGGTAGATAGACGGAAGGATTTGCCTCGGGTATTGCCACCCTCATTGCTGCTGGTGCGGAGATAAACGAGCATCCGCCGGCAATCGTGGCAAACACAAAGGCATCTCCCCAGCCAAGCAGCCCTGGCATTGCCAAGTGGACAACATATATCCCCAGTATTCCGATGACTCCCCATAACTGGGGCAGGGTAATGGCAAGTATCACTATCTTCCATAGACTGGATCCAAGTTCTTTTAAGTCAGCAAGTCGTTTCCCGGCAACCATTCCCATGTCTAATAAAAACATGACCAATACGCCGCGAAAGAGACCATCGAAGAACACCATTGTTTTATCCATCTCTGCCGGGGAGAAGACCTGGGCCAACATCCCAATAAACAATGAACAGATCAGGAGCCATACCGCCATACCGAAAACGCTGTGGTGAAGAATCCTCTTGATATCCACTTTGGCACTGATCCCACCTTTTTCTTTGGCAATAGCTATTCTTCCCAGGATAATCGCAGCAAGTAGTGCCGCGCTATCCATAAAGGGATACATCGCCGGCATCCATCCCGTAAAGATCAATTGGTCAGGGGATGCCTCTGCCGCCGCAGTCGCAATTCCGACCCCTACGGCCAGGGTGGCCGCACTGACCGCTCCATAATGCCCCCCGGCTGCCCAGGCATCTGCTGTTTTAAGTTTAGCAACCCGCTGCAAGATATTTGCCGTCGAAAAAGCAAGGAATGAGCCTGTAATAATGGCAATGATGGCCACGATAATAACCACCAGGAGCAATTCCGGATATGCGGTAATCGCCTTAACTGCTTTTGTTCCTCCCTCCAATCCGATTGCTGTCAAGAGAAAGATAGCCATTGCTGTGACCATCGCCGGTGGAATCGTCATATCGGACTTGACTAAAATAGTCAGTATTCCGAGCAGGAAAAACAGAATTGCCGGAGCAAAGAGTCCCGCTAAGATAATTTCGCCTACACCTATGTCCATAATCATTGTCGCCGTTATGAAATTATATAATTGCCTTGTATAAAAAATCCATCAATGTGTTTAGTTACAAGGTTGTTATAGTTGTGCAACCGTTGCAGTTATCATTGGAATGAGAAATAAAAACGCTCACGGGTTCAGGATTACGGCCGATTTTTTGAACCCGGCCATGATGCTCAGCATATAATTTATCATGGGGGAAACGGGGTCAACAACTACTTATCGGCACAGGTTAACAAAGCAATAATCAGGCGGGTAAGCTGCTCCATATCATCAAGACTGACCTGCTCATCCGTTGAATGGACTTTGGTCATGCCTGTGGCAATGATAGCCGTTTTAAACCCATAACTGTTAAAAATGTTTGCGTCACTGCCGCCGCCGGCAATAGCGAGCTCAAGGGGTATATTTACAGCAGATGCAGCTTTTTGAATTTCTTTAACAACTTTGTCTCCCGTGGTCAGTTTCATCAGGGGAAAGTCCGATTTCATGCTGATTTCTACTTCCGGTCTGCTGGCGGCCTCACCGGTTACATCCTGCCATGCAGCCACGGTGCTGGTAAAAATATAAGCGATCTTCAGGCTCAGTTCGTCAAGTTTTTTTTGCGAATGGCTGCGGATTTCCCCGTCAATAATTACTTCCTCTGCAACAATATTAGTTGCCACTCCCCCTTTGATTTTTCCAAAGTTGACCGTAGTTTCAGCATCAATCCTGCCGCATTTCACTTTCGATAATGCCTGGGCTGCCAGGGTAATGGCATTTACTCCCTGCTCAGGATGAAGACCAGCATGGGCGGCTGCCCCTTTGACCAGTATCCATACCCGGTTGCAGGCCGGAGCTGCAGTTATTATCCTGCCAAATCCGGTGGAATCAAGGGCGTAACCAAATTTAGCCTTAATATTACCCGGATCAAGGGCTTTGGCACCGAGGAGACCGATTTCCTCGCAAACAGTCAGGATAAATTCCACCGGCCGGAGAGCAAGCCCGTTTTCCCTGATTACCCGCATTGCCTCAATGAGAGCGGCTATACCTGACTTGTCGTCACTGCCAAGGATGGTTTCTCCCCGGCTGGTGAAAACATCGTTTTCCCTGTTCACCCTGACCCCGATGCCCGGTTCAACCGTATCAAGATGACAGTTCATGAAAATCGGTTCTTCAGCAAGTGAACCCCTGAAACGGAAAAACAGGTTACCGCATTCAGAACCGGTAACCACGGCTGACTCATCCTCAAACGAGCTGTCCGGGGACAGCTCGGCAAAAAGTTCTTTAACCCTGGCCGCCATTTGCCCTTCCCGCCGGGAAGGGCTGTCTGTCTCGCAGAGAGTAATAAAAAGATCGGCCAGCCGTTCTCTGTTTATTTCCATGCTTTCTGCTCCATCAGGACAACCGCATGGCAGCTTATTCCTTCTCCCCGGCCAGTATAACCCATTTGCTCGGTGGTGGTTGCCTTAATATTTATCTGTTCGGGGAATATCTTACAGGTTTCAGCCAGATTATCAGTCATTTTTTGCAGGTACGGGGCAAGTTTTGGCTGTTGGCAGATAATGGTCAGATCGGCATTGGTTAAGTAAAAACATTTTTGTTCGGCAAGGGTAACCACCCCGGCAAGAAGTTGCAAGCTGTCTGCTCCTCTGTATTTTTCGTCCGAATCCGGAAAATGACAGCCTATATCACCCTCACCCATGGCACCGAGGATGGCATCAATAAGAGCATGACTTAAGACATCGGCATCAGAGTGGCCTGCCAGGCCAAGGTGAAACCCAATCTCTTCACCGCCAAGAATGAGGTCGCGTCCTTCCACAAGGCGGTGGGCATCAAAACCATGACCAACACGCATTTTTATTCCTTTTTGTTTCTTTTGTTTTTCTGTTATCCTGCCGGCAAGTAAATGGGACGCAAGTTCAAGATCATCGGCTCTGGTAATTTTCAGGTTTTGCTCTTCCCCTGTAACTATAAACACTGAAATACCGGCATTTTCAAAAAGGGATGCCTCATCAGTACCAGTGAAATTGTCCCGCTCAGCTTTACTGAATGCCTCCTCAAGAAGATAACGGCGGCCTGCCTGGGGAGTCTGGGCCCGAAATAAACCGGTACGCTCAACAGTGGTCCTGATGATTTGGTTCTCTGCCTTTTTTAAGGTGTCGTGGACTTCAAGGGCGGCAGTCACAGCTCCGTGACGGATGGTTTCGTCAATACATTTTTTAATTAAAACAGGGCTGACAAGGGGTCTGGCACCATCATGGACAAGAATTATTTCCACTTCTTCGGGCATGACGGATAATCCGGCCCAAACAGATAACTGCCTGCTGGCCCCACCGCTGGTGATAATTATCTTATCCTGCTCTTCGGAAGTAAAATGGGCATTGAGCATGGACTGGACAAGTTGTTTATGTTCCCGGGCAACCGGTATGGTCAGCCATAATATTTCTTTAACCTTAAGAAAAGCGGAGATGGTATGAACAAGGATGGGAATGCCGGAGAGTTCCAGAAACTGTTTTGGCTGGCTCACTGCCATCCGGGAGCCGGTTCCGGCCGCCGGAATAATGACTCCTGATTTTTCTCGGTTGCTGGTCATTTGTATAATGATCTTTTCAGGTTCAAAGGACAATTGATTCCGCCTTCACCCTTGTTTTTTTGACCACGCAGCCAAAAAATTAAAGCAACAAGGAAAATGGGGCAGGCTGTAAGCCGAATTCTGTTTTCCCAACAACAACGGGAACCATGATCATTTAACTGATGGATGCCGGTCACCCGGCACCTCGTGCGACCTACCCGGAAGCTCGGACGGGCAGCCCTCAAACACTTCCCTATTTGGTCTTGCACCCAACGGGGTTTACCATGCCCCGGGTGTCACCACCCGGGCGGTGAGCTCTTACCTCAC
>CAZHPX010000020.1:0-10686 GCA_964534785.1 uncultured Desulfobulbaceae bacterium
ACTTCCTCCCTGATAACTTTAATTGCAGGGTTTGCGGCTATCTTCTCACTTATAAAAGCGGAAAACTGCTGCCTATCCACAGCAAGAGCACTGCCTGCTGGCACAGAGGTCGCATCTGCCGCAGCAATAACAAGAGAGCCAAGTCGGCGCATCTCCTCCTTGAGCAGCCCCACCGCTGAGGAAACAGCGTTTGAGCGGAGCGAATTTGAACAAACCAGCTCCGCCAGTGACTCAGATTCATGGGCAGGGCTGAAACGAGACGGCTTCATTTCATACAGTTCAACCGAAATACCCAGCTCTGCCGCCTGCCAGGCCGCCTCACAGCCTGCCAGACCACCGCCGATAATAACTATTTTTTTACTTTTACCCATACTGCAGCACTTATCCTGTTGTTTTGATGTCTACCTGACTCTGCCAGCAAGGTGCTGACTCCGGATTTTCCCCAATCACCAGGTTTATATGTTTTCATCAAAAAGGCATTTAACTTTTTGTCTTTTTTTGTCAACCACTTCAATGATATCGAGTGAATCCAGATCATGAAGGTCCCGCTGTATCTCAGAAACAGAAAACTTCTGTACAACTTCCCCAGCCCCTTACATCACATATGAATTCGTACACGGTAAGCTGTCTAAAAGTATATGTCAAGTCAACGGAAATCGCATCAAAAAGGGGGCGGTTATTTATTTTCATTTTATGTTGCTCCGCTTTTTTTGTGACTCGGACCAGAAGGTAATAACTTTGGACATTTTATCGTAGCAAGCTGACATGCCGGGATGACCGGACATTCCAGTAAACAGGTTCAGCCCTCGCTCCTTTGCCGGCTCAAGGGTTCCAGGTTTACTTGAGCAGACCTTATACCTCCTTTAAATAAGATCTTCTTCCAGTTTTTTTTTCATAATACCATAATCCATTTAATCTCTTTTCAGGTTTTACCAGCTCAGCGGGTGTTTCAGGTTACTGTTACGACTATATAGTGGCTTTTTGTTTTTCTAGCTGAGGCTTAAATCTTTCCAGAGTAGTGACAAGTTATTAGAGCCAAAGCAATTTGCTTGACAAGAAGAAAGGGACTTATTATCAGTTTGCCTGATTAATTGTCAGATTATCAGAGGAAACAGTTGTCCCTGATATTTTTCTGTGGCGATGTATAGTCATCGTAAATTTTACCCAAAGCTAACACGGGAGGTTTGAGGTGAGGAAAATTATGGTTGAAAGGAATATTACGGCAGTCTTGGCAGTATTATCCATGGGGCTTGTTATGCTGCCTGACAAGTTGTGGGCACAAGATGCAGAGCTTGAAGAGATAACCGTCACTGCTACCCGTATGGAGAGACCGGTAGCGGATGCACCTGGGGCTATTACCATTATAACCAGGGAAGATCTGGCTGCCTTGCCCGATGGCGATCTTTTCGAAGCAATACGGGAAACGACAGGCATTTCACTGGTTGGTGTAGGAGTAGGAGGCAGGAAAACCATTTCTATTCGTGGTATGGAAGCCAGGCATTCTCTTATCCTGATAGATGGCAAGCGTGTTGCTTCATCTGTAGCAGTGCTTGGCCATTCTAATTTTGAAAATAATTGGTTGTCCTCGGGTAATATTGAACGGATTGAAATTGTCAGGGGGCCGTTGTCAGCGCTTTACGGTTCGGAAGCTATCGGCGGGGTAATTAACATTATTACCAGAAAACCCAGCGAACAGGAATGGTCGTTTGGCGGTGAGGCAGGTGGTGGATTTACCGATGATAATGGCGGCAACCGCAGTTATTTTACATCGTACATGAGTGGTCCGGTTCTTATGGATAGGGTTGGACTTTATCTTGCCGCAGGCTATAGCACTCAAGATGATACCCCAAATGAAGATGATTCAGCCGTGTCGGAACTGGAAGGCGTTGATGACTTTTCTTTAAACAGCAGGTTAACTTTTACGCCCAATGATAATCATACCGTTAATCTGGCAGTAAATTATGTCAACGAGGATCGCTGGCGGCAAAGCCGCACCAGAAGAGGAAATATACCCTTTATAGGGGAATTTGAAATTGATCGATATATGTATTCTCTGGGGTGGGAGGGAGTGGTGGGAGGGACGCATTCAGCCATCAAATTATATCGTTCTGAAATCGACAAAAACAGCATCCAGCCACGGGGCAGACGCAATATCGTACAGGATTACCCTGAAACCCTGACCAATGATGTGCTGGATGTTCAAACCAATTTTGCCTTGGGTCGTCATCTCCTGACTTTTGGTGGTGAGTGGCGTAAAGAAAATCTGGAAAGTACAACTCTGCTTACTGGTGAAGATGATGCGGTTCATAAGGCTTTTTTTGTCCAGAACGAGTTGGATTTTTTTGATAAATTATCCATTACCCTTGGTGGTCGCCTGGATCATCACGATCAATTTGGTTCCGAATTCTCACCTCGTCTTTACGGGTTATTTCGGATGAGCGAAAAGTTAAATTTCAAAGCTGGTTTTGGCCACGCCTTTAATGCACCTACCTTGAAACAGGTATCGGCAGGATATTATGCTGATCGCGGTCCGCATACCTTTCTTGGTAATCCGGATGTCACTCCTGAGACCTCAAAAAACTATGAGCTTGGGGTTGAATATACCACTCCGATCTTCCAGGCTAAGGCTTTTTATTTCCATAATGATATAGATAACCTGATTGCCTGGGACGAAGTTAGTCGTATTCCTGGTCGTCCTCCTCTTGTTACCTATACAGCAAAAAACATTGAAGAGGCGAGAACCAGGGGTGTCGAAAGTGAACTGGGCATCACCTTGCAATCCGGCATTAACGCATCCCTTAACTATACTTATCTGGATGCCAGAAATCAGACAGAAGATGTTCGTTTAACCGGTAAACCCAGACATACCGTCAATACTAAACTGCAATATAATATGCAGCAGTTCGGTTTAATCGCAACCCTGCGTATGCAGTTTATTGCTGATCAGGTAATGTCAAAACGCGTTGGCCGTACAACGGTAGTATTCGATGCCCCGGATTACTCATTATGGCATTTTTCTGTCAGAAAATCTCTCTTTGATAACTTTGAACTAAAGTTGGGTGTGGAAAATATTGGTGATTATAGATTGGCTGATAATTCAGACCTTTTTGCTTACGAAGAGAGAGGTCGTTTCTTTTATACTTCTCTAAGTGCAAGATTTTAAAATGCTTTATCTGATGACATCGTAAAAGATATATTTAAAAACAGATTTTTTACGATGTCATCATCTTATTTATAAAGCGAATCGACAAAGTTATCAGGGCGGCAGCTCTTGCCAAATAGCTTTAATCCTGCTCGAAAATAAAAAGTCAGAGGAGATGGACATTATTTGATTCTCCTCTGACTTTTTTACTTTATCAAAGGGGTAATGATATGCAGTTGGCTGATATGAATGGCAATAGATTTATCAGGAGCATGGCTGATCACAGCCGTATTGAAACCAGGTGGCTGTTTGGCAACGACACGACAGATCCTCTAAGGTATGCTTTTGATGCCAAAAGATTGGTACATCCCGGCGTGAAAGGAAAGATGCTCTCACAAAACACATGGCAGCAGCAATGGCAGTCGTTTATGGCTGGGGCGGGACCTAAAATCAAGCGTGCAGCTTATATCCATATTCCCTTTTGTCGTACCAAGTGTCTTTACTGCGGTTTTTTTCAAAATTTTTCAAATAAAGAAATTGAGGATTCTTATATTGATAAATTGATTATGGATTTGAGGATGGCAGAAGATACGCCTTTTATCAATTCACATCCTATTCATGCGGTATATCTGGGAGGCGGCACACCGTCGGCACTGTCATCTGCCAATATTAAGCGTTTGTTGCGGGCAGTTAATCAATCTCTTTATCTCGCCAATGACTGCGAACTTACTTTTGAATCTCGTATTCATGACTTTGATGATGAAAAGCTTGCTGTCTGTATTGAAGAAGGGGTGAACAGATTTTCCCTTGGCGTGCAGTCTTTTAATACAAAAATCAGAAAAAGTCTTGGCCGCATTTCTGAGCGGGAAAAGGTTTTGAGGAGATTGGAATATCTCTGTTCTCTCGATCATGCCGCCGTTGTTATTGATCTTATGTATGGCCTGCCCGACCAATCAATGGAGGTATGGGAAGACGATGTTATGGCATTGATTAACTGCGGTATTGATGGTGGTGACCTTTATCAGTTGAATGTATACGAACAGAGCAAATTAAAAGAAGCAATTGATAATGGCACTCTGCCGCCGGCGGCAAAGACCGCAGAGCAGGCGGTTATGTTTCAAAGAGGTATTGAGCTTATGGATGCAAACAAGCTCAAACGATTAAGTATTTGTCACTGGGCACATAGTACCCGTGAAAAAAACATTTACAATTCACTGGCAACATCAGGATCAGTTACATTGCCGTTTGGGGCCGGTGCCGGCGGTAAAATTAATGGTTATTCAATGTTTATTGACCGGGATATCAACAGTTACATGCAAAACATTGATCGGGGGGAAAAATCTTTTATGTTTATGATGTCTCCCGTCGAAGATTATCAACTGTATGGTGTGATAGTTGACCAGATGGATGCGGCACGATTAAATTTATCCAAAATAAAATCAGAATATGCTGTTGATCTTGAATACCTGCTCGGTGATTTGTTTGCTGTATGGGAACAGAAAGGATTAGTAGAGCTTGATGGTGATTTTCTCGACCTGACTGTTGCCGGGCAATTCTGGTACATCAATCTTACCCAGGCAATGCTTGATTGTCTTGAGCTGTTAAAACAGCCGGGTAATACTGATATCATAGTCAAAGAAATTGCAGCACAGGGATAAAAGCATGAGCCGACCAGTAGTTTGTAAAAAAAACGAGGTATAATAATATTAAACCCGGGGAGACTGTACTATGAAATGTGAAAAAGGTAAAGGCAAGGCACACGGCAAGAAACACTGCACAAGTAAAGGACAGCACAGCTTAAAAGATGGTCATGGTACTGTGCAGGATAAGGTGCGGCACAGTGTTGACAAAAACCCTTCAAAATGGACAGGGGAGCTGGCAAAAGAACTTGAGGTGAGTGAACTTGAAGTGATGAGATGTTTGCCGGATGAAATGATGGAGGAGGTGAGCAAGGATAAATTTGATGCGATTATTGCAGAAATATCACAATGGGGCAAGTTAACCGTAATTGTGCAGAATGAATCTACCATACTTGAGGTCAAGGCTTCTTTTCCGGCTGGTACCTATGGGCATGGTTATTATAATTTGAAGTCAAAGGATACACCAATTGGCGGCCATATCAAAATAGATGATCTCGCTGCTATATTTTTTGTGAGCAAGCCCTTTATGAAAATGAAAACTTATTCTATTCAATTTTTTAACAACAATGGCAATGCAATGTTCAGGCTATATTTGGGACGGGATGAAGAGCGGGTAATTATTCCCGAACAAATAGAGAAGTTTCTGGCTCTTAAAGGAAGCATGTAAGTTGCTGATATGCATGTAAAGTAAACTGCTATTGGATTCTACTTATAACGACGCTTAACTTCCATATATGGTTTAGCATCTACCGAGATATCTTTTTAGATAATTATCATGTTGCAAATGGAGTGTCCCGTGAATAAACTTACTATATTATTGCTGGTTGTCTCTTTTTTATGCTGGTCATCAGTGATATATGCTGCTGAGCAGATAATTACCATGACTGATGATGCAAAGAGAAAGGTCGAATTTCCGCTTAATCCGGCACGGATAATTACCCTGAACACTTCAAACATGGAACTGCTTTATGCAGTTGGTGGTAGAACGGTGGGCAGGCCGGACAGCCGCGGCATACCGCCAGCACTTTATGAACAAGTCAAACATTTACCATCTATCGGGCAAACTCCTAATCCCAATGTGGAAAAGATTGTATCTCTTGAACCTGATCTGGTAATTGGTATCAATATGGCATTTCATCATGCTGTAATCCCGGTGATTGAACGAGCTGGTATTCCTTTTTTGCTTCTTTCCATTAACAATTATGCGGATATCCTGGAAAAGCTGCAATTTTACGGCGAATTGACCGGAAACCAACAAAAATCTTCGGAAATAATTGCCACTATTGAACAGCGGGTGGCTGAGTTAAAGGCCAGGGTGGCAAATCAAAAACCAGTAAAAACAGCTATTGTCTGGGGGTCACCGGAGAGTTTTAATATGGCATTGCCTGAGAGTTTTGCCGGTAACCTGGTGTATCTGCTCGGCGGCATTAATGTTGCCGATGGAGTTACACCACTCTTGGGCAGATCGCAGTTTGCCCCGTTAAGCATGGAGTATCTGTTAAGCAAAGATCCTGATGTGGTGCTGGTGATAACTCATGGTGATCATACCAAAGTTGGTAAAAAGATGGTAAGAGAGCTGGAAAAACATCCGGCATGGAAAAGATTGCGGGCTGTGCAGGAAAAACGACTCCATATCCTGCCTTACCAGCTTTTCGGGGTGAACCCGGCAACACGGGTAGGAGACGCATTCGCATATATTGCCAACTTGATGTATCCTGAACTATTTGTGGCTGACAAAGTGGTAACATATGAACGCTGACCTTGATAGCGTAGAGTCTTTAGAGGCAAAAGAAACGCCTGGTAAAGAGCTGGCTGATCCCCGTCTTGTTAAGCGTATTATTACCGGTGTGGTTGGTATTGTTGCCCTGATCGTCGGGACTATCGGCAGCATTATGATTGGTGCGGTTGAGATCAGTTTTACTGATATTGGCCGGGTGCTATTTGGTGAGATGACAGGTGCCAACTATTTTATTATCTGGGATATCAGGTTGCCCCGTATTATTGTTGGTGCCATGGTCGGCATCAACCTTGCTATTTCTGGAGCGATATTACAGTGTGTGCTTAAAAATCCACTTGCTGATCCCGGAATAATCGGGGTGACGGCAGGTGCCGGACTGGCAGCGATGATAGTGATGATTTTGCTGCCGGCAGCGACCTCTCTGGTGCCGCTCGCTGCCTTTGTCGGTGCCTTGGCCGCCTCAATTCTTGTTTACTCTATTTCCTGGCAGGGCGGGCTTAATCCGTTAAGGTTGATCCTTGCCGGTGTGGCTCTGGCCGCTTTTTTTGGTGCTGGTATATCTTCACTCATGGTCTTTTACAGTGACCGGGTGCAAGGTACTATTAACTGGATGGTTGGCGGTTTTCTGGGCAGGAGCTGGGGCCATGTTGAAATGATTATGCCTTACACCATACTGGGTTTGGCAGTGGTCTTTGTCGGTTATAAATATCTTAATATCCTTATGCTTGGTGATGAGGTCGCCAGAGGACTTGGTCTGCGAGTTGAACCGGTCCGGCTGGCTTTTATTGCAATTGCCGCTTTTCTGGCAGCATCAGCGGTCAGTGTCGCCGGTTTATTAGGTTTTGTCGGCTTAATAACACCACATGCGGTTCGCCTGGTGGTTGGTTCTGACCATAAATTTCTTTTGCCATTTTCCGCTCTCTTTGGTGCTGTGCTGGTAATTTTTGCTGATACAACTGCCAGGACAATTTTCAGTCCGGTGGAAATCCCGGTTGGTGTCTTTATGGCGTTCCTGGGAGCACCGTTTTTTATATATCTGTTACGGATAGGGATGAAACGGATGTGATGATGAATGAAACAAGTAATGCAAATGAGCATCTGGGGGCAAGATCAGTCAAAATTGGCTATGACAAAAAAGTCATTGTTGAAAATCTTGATATTACTTTTGATCTTCCTGAAATAGTTTCTATTATTGGTCCTAATGGTTCGGGAAAATCAACCATTTTAAAAGCACTTGGCAGAATCTTAAAGCCGCAGAAAGGAGTCGTGTTGTTAAAGGGTAAAGATATTCATTCCCTGCCGGCAAAGCAGGTTGCCAGAATGATGTCTATTTTGCCGCAGGGACCGCAGACTCCGGGTGACATTACAGTTAAGGATCTGGTTGCCTTTGGCCGCTCTCCCTACCAGGGAATTATTTCTAAAAACGGTAATGATACCGAAATAATAGATTGGGCCATCGGCGAGACTAATCTTAAAAAATTATGTCAAAGACAAGTCAGCACCTTGTCGGGCGGAGAAAGACAGCGAGCCTGGGTGGCCATGGCTCTTGCCCAGAAAACAAATCTCTTGCTGCTTGATGAGCCGACCACTTTTTTAGATATTCATCATCAGTTTGAAGTGATGGAACTTTTAGAGAAACTGCATCAACGGCTTGGGATTACCATTATAATGGTGATACATGATCTTAATCATGCTGCTCGTTTCAGCCATCGGGTAATTGCGGTTAAACAAGGGGTTGTCTGCCGGGATGACATTCCAGGCAAGGTGATTACCGAAGAGGTACTAAGAGAAGTTTTCAGCATTAAAACCAAAGTGATAACCATTGCCGGGAATGATGGTGAGCGTATAACAGTCTGTGTGCCATATGGTGTTTACAGGTGATAAAAATAAACAATCTGACAAAATTTTATGGTAGTAAATGTGTGGTTGACAGAGTGTCGTTTGAAGTAAAACGGGGTGAGATCTTTGCCCTTTTAGGGCCAAATGGTGCAGGCAAAACCACAATTATCAAAATGATTACTTTTTTAAGTAAAGCCAGCAGCGGCAGTGTGATAATCGATAATTTACCAGCCGCCGACAACCAGCAGGTAATCAAAAAAATGATTGCAGTTGTACCGCAGGAAAAAAACTATGAAAGGGAACTTTCGGTTTATGATAATATGCTGATTTACGGTATGCTTTACCAGGTTGATTCCCTTGCGGACAAGATAGAAAAACAACTACACAGATTTGGTCTATTTGATGAGCGGCACAGTCTGGTTACTGACTTGTCTGGCGGTATGCAAAGAAGACTACTGATTGCCCGGGCATTGTTATCTGATCCTGCTGTTTTGTTTTTGGACGAACCCACTATCGGTCTTGACCCACAGGTTAGAAGGGATATGTGGGATATTATCAGGGGATTGCGTAATGATGGGCGGACAATATTTATGACAAACCATTACATCGAAGAGGTGGAGAAAATCTGTGACCGGGTTGGTATCCTGGCAAAAGGGCAGTTGCTTGTCATTGATACGCCTGCTAATCTGATAAAAACTATTGGCTCATATGTCGTTGAAATTTTAACTGAAAACGGTCAAATAAAAAGAACTATTTGTACGCATAAACAGGTAGCTGACGATCTTCTCATAAGTGCAAATCATGGCGGCACTGTGCGGCGGGCTAATCTTGAAGATGTTTTCATCAAACTCACCGGTGAGAGCATAAAATGATGGACTGGTATCCGATATTTTTTCGCGAGATGCTGTTGTTTAAGCAGAAGCTGCTCAAGTTTGGCTATGTTTTTTCCTCAGTTATGTTTCCCATGATTTATTTGCTGGCCTTTGGTTTTGGGCTGGGCAGAAGGGTGGATATCGATGGCGGCAATTATATTGAATTCCTGCTGCCTGGTATCGTTGCCATGACATCCATGCTGAATTCATATAATCTTGTTTCAAATTCTCTTAGTATGGGACGGCTTTATTATAAGAGCTTTCAGGTGATTGTACAATCTCCGGTTTCTTCTACCTCTATTATGGTTGGTATTGTCTTGTCAGGCATGGTACGGGGACTCACCTCAGCAATAGTTATTATGCTGGCAGGTGTTGTTATATTTGGTATTTTCCCGCTTTCACTGTTCTCATTTATAGGATTGTTGTTAAATGTAATATTCTTTTCCTGCATGGGCGTTGTAGTCGGCATGTTTATTAAGAGTACGGAAGACAATGCAATCTATACAAACTTTTTTATCATGCCCATGGCATTTTTTTCCGGGACATTTTTCCCCATAGATGGTTTGCCACCGATAGTTAAAGGGATAATAATGTTTTTACCGCTTAGTTATACCAATATCCTAATGCGAAGTGAGTGTTTGAATTCGAAGGCAATATTATCAATTCTCGTTTTAACTATATTTTCTGTTGCTATGTTTTGGTATGGAGCAAGGTTAATCAGGAATTATAGTGAATGATCGTTGAAAGTTAATCCATCATTAATCCTAAACTTATTAAGCTATGAGGTAAATAATGAAAGTTTTAATAGCTGTATCTTCTAAAACCGGTAACACTCGTAAAATTGCCGAGGCACTGCATGCGTCCGTACCGGAAGCGGAATTATATAATGTTGAAGATGCTCCGTCCCCTAAGTCTTTCGATCTTATTTTTATAGGTTTTTGGGTGGACAGGGGCACGGCTGACCAAAAGGCCAGAAATTACATTGAGCAGATTACCAAAAAAAGAGTGGCTATTTTTGGTACGCTGGGGGCATATCCTGATTCTAATCATGCTGCAAAGAGTCTGGATAATGTTGAAAAATTATTGCCTGACTGCACGGTTGTTGATCGTTATATTTGTCAGGGGGCGATTGCTCCTGAATTGATTGAACGGATGAGTAAGTTACCGGCAGAACACCCCCATTCGCCAGATGATGCCCGGCGGAAACGGTGGCAAGATGCCAAAAGCCATCCTGATGAAAACGATTGCAAAACAGCAGCAGCATGGGCAAAGGCGGTTGTGCAAAAAGTGGATGGAGGCAAATGAGGCACAGCATTCCCACGCAGAGCGTGGGAACGATGGGAGGGGAAAATAACTATCCGGACAATCGCGGTGCTGACCAGCACCGTGTGCAGTGCGGACAAGCGAAGCTTGTCGGCACTGTGCACGGTGTCTGGTCAAGTACCTTGTTCTGGC
>CAZHPX010000021.1:0-10600 GCA_964534785.1 uncultured Desulfobulbaceae bacterium
AAATAACAAAATTAATTACTATTGCAAATGGAAAAGAATTCACTAACTTATGAAGTTTCTGCTGCATTTTATATTTCCCCACTGCTAACTGTCCCGCTTCGACAAAGGTCTGGCCAGGATATATATTGGATGGTAAGTTAACCTTACCCCCTTGCCTGTTATCTGGAAATCTCGATTATATTTATCGACGAATACCTGTAATTTTTTCTTTGTCCAGCCTGCTCCACCAAGTGCATTCACCCCGGTCAGACGAAGATGCTTCAAGACAGCCAACGGATCAGGAAAATAATAATACTCAAGGGACTGGACAGCCTCCATTAT
Source organism: uncultured Desulfobulbaceae bacterium (assembly GCA_964534785.1). Classification (GTDB taxonomy): domain Bacteria; phylum Desulfobacterota; class Desulfobulbia; order Desulfobulbales; family Desulfobulbaceae; genus DRLX01. The sequence continues at coordinate 322 of CAZHPX010000021.1, forward strand.
AACAAAATCAGACTCAAGCATGGCAACTATTTCTGCCATGGTCAAATACTCCAGCCCCCTGCTGGTCAAGGTTCTGATTTCAGCGAGATTATTCGGTCCGTATATGGAAAAAGCCAGCATACCCTCTATATCTGTACGGGTGAACAGTTTTCGGGATAAGGCCTTGAAATCATGAAGCCAGTGAAAAGTTGAGGATGATATAATCAGGTCATAACAGGTAGTTAGCTCGATGGTTTCAATATCACCGCTTAAGAAGGAAAACTTCCCGGAAAAGCAGATTTTTTCTTCCAGCACATCCTTGAAATCAGGAACCAGGTCGTTGACATGAAGAAGATTTATTTGAGGATGGCTGGCAATTAACTTTTCAGTTAATACTCCTGTACAACAGCCTATCTCAAGTACAGATCTTATCTTTTGACCGCTGCATTTTTGGCCGTTATGGGCTTTGATTAATCGCAGTAGCTGCTCAGCTACTTTTCCCTGAATAACAGCATGACTGTCATAAGTTGCCATGGCTCTGGCAAAAGACTCAAGAATCTGTTTTTTTTCCGGTTTCACTTATTTTTTTGTCTATGTAAATTAAGATGTTCAAGAATATAGCCATCGTGCCCACGCACCCGCGTGGGCACGAGAACCCAAGATGCATTCCCACGCGGGAGCGTGGGAACGAGAAATTTGGCTCTCACCCGGCTAAACGCCACTCAACAGATCAAGCCTGCAATCCTGCTGATAGAAAGGAAAATGCGGCCACTCCATGCGGACGCTTTTCTCCCTGCCCCATGCCCGTAACTGATTACGGGCAGAGAAGACCCGATCCCGAAGGGTAATTATTTTCAGGTCATAGATATCGTTCATATCCCGATTATTTTTTGCCTGTACCATGGTGGAGATATTAAACAATTCAGCCCTTAAGGATGAAATTGAACGGCGGGGACGGCATTTCATAAACATTTTCTGCTGAACCGGAGAAGTAAACATTGAATCATAAAAAGAGCATATCTTTTGCTCATCAAGATTTTCAGCCATATCAATAAAAAACTCAGCCGCTATCCCTCTCCTGTCGTCTATGGGATGAATCGTCCCGCCAATGGCTGCAGCCGAAACAAACGAAAAATCATTACCGCCAAAACACCATGATGCCACCCATACCCCCATGGACCAGGCCACAAGATGCAGTTGCTGATATCCGCAGAAAAGTTCCCGATCCGGTGCTGATATCTGTTCACGATAATCATAACAGAGAAAAATGTCAGCCCCGGAAACTTTAATCCCGGCAAAGGGTTCCGGCCCCATGCCCCAACCGGCCATGAAAATAAGACAGCAGGGATTATTGTTCTTTATTAACCAGTGAGTACGCATCAAACCTGAAAGGAAAAGATTCGTAAAATTAAAGGCGATCAGGCCGCCCAGCATACCTGTCGTCTAACTGATCGGCTGCCCTCGTTCCCACGCTCCCGAGTGGGAACGAGAACTGAGCCATTGAGAGCCGTAGCCGCAGAGCGGTGTAACGAGGACAATGACTGCCCATACAATTTTTTATTCATGTCCTTCATGTACTTCATGGTGAAAAAATATCTCCTTCATGGTGAGACTTTACAGAACAGATGAGGAGATAAGACCGGGAAGCAGAGCCAGATCGTCTCTGGCCATGGACGCAGTCAGGGAAATTCGCAGCCTTGCTGTTTTTGGCGGCACGGTTGGCGGCCGCACCGCATTCACCCAAAAACCACGGGAGCGTAAAAAATCAGCCGCCTTAAGAGCCTTGTCAGCATCACCAAGCATGACCGGGATAATATTGCTTGAACCGGATGGGGCAAGAGTACAATTTCTTAATTCCCGTCGCAACCATTTCGCCAGCCCCCTGACATGTTTTCGTTTTTCTTCCATGCCGGCAAGAAGATCCGCCACAAAAAGCAGCCAGGACAAGCTGACCGGCGGCAGCCCGGTGGTAAAAATAAAAGAACGGGCTGTGTTGATAAGATAATCCCGTATCACCGGGCTGCTGATCAGAAAAGCCCCCTGCCCTCCCCATGCCTTGCCAAAGGTGCCGACCAGCAAGTCAACTTCATCAAGCACTCCCTGTTCTTCGCCGACCCCTAAGCCGGTTTGACCACAAATCCCGACCCCATGGGCATCATCCACATAAAGAACAGCCTGGTGTTGATTTTTGAGTGCGGCGAGAACACCAAGATCTGCCAGATCCCCATCCATACTGAAAACTGATTCCGTCACAATGAAAACATGTCTGAAATCACGCCTTTTTGCAGCAAGCAAGCTCTCAAGCCGGTCGTAATCAAGATGGGGAAAACGAATGGATGCCGCCCGGGACAGACGCATCCCGTCAATCAGGCTGGCATGACAGAGCCGATCGGCAAGAATCAGGTCTTTTTTTCCTGCCAATGCCGGGAGAATACCCACATTGAGCTGGTAGCCGGAATTAAAGACAAGGGCTGATTTTTGTCCATACAGATCAGATAAACGCTGCTCAAGCATCCGGTAAAGGGGATGGTTTCCGGTCATCAACCGGGATGACGCTGCCCCGGGACCAAACCAGTCCAGTAAATTATCCGCCTCTTTCCGCCGGTAAAAACTGGTGACCAGCTCAGGATCAGAAGAAAGACCAAGGTAATCATTGGAGGCCAGGTTAAGGCAAACCTTACCCCCTGTCCGGATAAACCCTGCCCCTGCTTTCCCTGCCGGATAAAGCCTGCGGAGAAGTCCCTGTTCATCAATTTTCAGCAGTCTGGTCTGCAACTCCTCGTCAAGAAAAGACATTGGTTTCAGGTACCTGTACCAGAGGACAGAAGCCAGAAGTCAGAAGCCAGATAAACCAGGTAGAAGGTAAGCGTAGACTCCGAGCGTAGACTTCGAGCGGAGACTCCGAATGCGAAGCACTAACTATCCTGTCCTCTGGTTTCTGACTTCTGGTTTCTGAAATGCGAAGCACTAACCATTCTGTCATCTGATACCTCTGTCCTCTGTCTTCTGATACCTCCACCCATGTGCCGGTGCGGGCGGACTCCAGGCATGCCTGGCAACATCGTACCGCCTCAAGACCGTCCCGGCCCGGAACCGGATTTTCTTTTTTTCCGGCCAGAAAATCCCGCCAATCACCAAGAAGATGAATAATGGTTGATACCGCTTCCCCAGGTTCGAGAACGGTTCGGGAATTATGGCGTATTTTTTCGCAATGGTTGTAAACCTGATCACCGACCAATTGCCCTTCCCGGCCGACAAATTCAAACCGTCCCGAACGGGCATCCCCCACCTTGGAGCAATCGACAGTTCCCCTGACCCCGTTCTCTAATTCAACAATAGCAATCATCATGTCCTCAAGGGAAGAATTATGATACTGACCGGTAATTGCCATGACCCGTTTTATCGCAACCCCGGTGATAAAGTAAACAGCGTCAAAGACATGAATGGCCGTATGAAAAGATACCCCGGCCCCGGCAAGTTCAGGTTGTCCATGCCAGGCAAGGGTTGATGGTTCAAGTCTCTGGTTGACTGCAAAAGAATAAAGTTTGCCCATTTCCGGGAGCCTGTCTCTAAAAAGCCGGATGACCTGATTAAAACGAAGGGTCTGAGCAACCGTGAGGGGCAGGCCTGCCTCTTCAAATATATCGACAATTTCCTGTGCCTGTTCAATGTTTATGGCAAGTGGTTTTTCAATGAGAAGCGGCTTGCCGGCACGAACACAGGCACGGGCTATGTCAAGATTCAGGCCTGGAGGGGTTACATTAATAACAGCTTCAACTTTTTTATCAGCAACCATATCCTGCCAGTTATGATAACCTTGACAGTTCCACATGGCAGCCTGTTGTTGCAGTTTAAGGGAACGCCTGCTGATTGCGACCAGCTCCAGCCCGTCAATATCGTTGAATATATGGTTTGCGTAACGGCTGCCATGTTTACCGGTTCCGACAATACCAACTCTCATAATCACACCTGATCGTCGCCATTTTTACAAAGTTTTTCCCAGCCCATGGGCAAGAGATTACGAGAAACACCCAAAATATCAATAAAATCAAGACACTCTGCACGAGAGCAGTTTATGGAGGAAGTCCGCCGTCCCGTTCTGGTATCTTCCACTTCCCGGTTAAGAAACTGCAACAGAACCCCAGCGGTTATCTCCCTGATCTCCTCATCTTTGCGGCCAAGCCTGGCTAAAAAATCATGATGCCGTTGATAATTGACAATTGTTCTTTTAAGCCCGCGATATAAACCAAGGTCACGGTTATCAGGGTCAAGATCACGGAGGATAATTTCCCTTGAGCGCGATAGAGCCGCATCCTGAAAAGCTGTCAGCTCGTCTTTATCAATAACAATCCCCGGCCCCTGCGAATCATCCTGCAAATAGTAAAGAGAAGCATAAAGAGTAATCTCCGGGATTTCACCGGAATGGCGAATAATTAACAGTTCATCATCAATGATATCAGTCCGGTTTTCAGCCATCATTTTTTTATCAGCTTATCCTGAGAGTCAAAGTTAAAAATGCTCCGCACTCTCCTGACCCGTTCCTGCCGGGCGACACAGGGGTGTTCCTCCTTCAGATAATGAAGGGGATTATAACAGAGCTTATCGGCAATCGTAAAAGCCATGGTTTCAATTGACTTTTTATCTTTACAGCTCAAGCCGTTTAAGCGGGTAAAGGTCCTGGCAAGCTCTTCCCTGCATACCTGCTCACCAAGTGAGCGTAACTCCTTAATGGTCGGAGTTACTGCCATATTCTCTAACCATCCCATAAACTTGATGGTTTCCTCATCAACAATTCTGGTTGCTTTTACAGCTTCCTGATCCCGTTTGGATCTGTTTTTCTCAACGACATGATTAAGGTCGTCGATATCATAAAGATATACATTATCCAGTTCGTTTATGGCAGGATCAATATCTCTTGGTACCGCAATATCAATCAGAAAAAGAGGTTTATTTTTTCGTTTACGCATCACCGGAGCGACATCGTCTTTAACAAGGACAAATTCAACCGCTCCGGTTGAGCTGATAACTATATCAACCTTCTCCAACTGACAGACAACTTCTGCGAGTGCCACTGCCCTGCCCTGAAACCTTCTGGCAAGGGTTACAGCCCTGGCAAGGGTTCGATTGGCAGCCACCACTTCTTTCACCCCCTGAACGACAAGATGCTCGGCAGCAAGTTCCGCCATCTCGCCCGCTCCAATCAGCATAACCCGTTTATCTTTTAAATCTCCGAAAATCTTTCTCCCAAGTTCAACCGCAGCATAACTGATAGACACCGCATTGGCACCGATTTCGGTTTCGGTACGAACCCGTTTAGCCACGGCAAAAGCCTTATGGAGCAGCCTGTTTAAGATGAGAGAACTGGTCTTTTTTCCAGAGGCATGCCTGAACGCTTCCTTGAGCTGGCCAAGAATCTGTGCTTCACCAACAATCATGGAATCAAGACTGGAGGCAACCATCAGCAGATGGCGGACAGCCTCATCGCTTTCATGAAGATAAAAACAACCGGCAACTTCTTCCCGTTTGACACTGGTGATAAATAACCTGTCCAATATTTCCCGCCGGGCCAGATTGACATCGGTGCAGGTAAACAGAATTTCCACCCGATTGCAGGTGGAAAGCAGATAATACTCATTAATGGAAGATACCTGGGACAGGGCATCAAGAGGCTCATCGTAGCCGGCAGACAATGCAAGTTTTTCCCTGATGGCAAGAGGAGTTGTCTTATGATTGACCCCAAGGAGAACAATGGTTTCAGCCACCATGGATGCCGACTCCTTTAAACAAAAAGACCATGGTCAACAAAACCGCAGAAAAGGCAATTATAGTTATTATAGCTGAACGACGACCACGCCACCCCATGGTTAACCGCCGGTGGAGCAGGACTGCGTACAGGAACCAGGTAATCATGGCGGCAATGATTTTTGGTTGCCATAACCAGTCATGCCCTCCCCAGAGCTGACGAGCCCAGACATAACCGACGAACATACCAAGGGTCATAAGTGCAAAACCTGCACTCAAACAATGATGATTCAGCCTTTCTAAGGATTCAAGTGAAGGAAGACGGGAATAAAAAAAACCAAACCTTTTTTGTTTCAGCTCCCGTTCCTGAAGAAGATGCATGATGGCACCAAGAAAAGCCAGGGCAAGAAAGGCATTGGCAATAATCGACAGGCAGGCATGAACAGGAAAAAGCCAGGAGTCAAAAGATGGGGACAGAGGTATTATATTCTGGGGAGCAATGGCAGATATGCTCATGAGTACCATCACAAAAACAGCAGCAAAGGTGCCAAAGTTTTTAATTGTATACCGCCAGCGAAAAGAAAGATAACACCATGCCACTGACCAGGCAAAAAATGAAACGGTTTCGTGAACCGTGGTAATTGGCGTATGACCTGATTCAATGAGACGGGTAAGAATATTTGCGGTATGGATTGTGGCGGCTGCAAAAAAAATCTTCCTTGCCGCATTGCGAATATCTTCCCGTTGAGTAAAAGCAAAGACAAGGTATATGACCATGGCCAGCCAATAAACAACAAAACTGATCTGAAAAAGCAGCAAACTCATGTTTCTCCTGACTGAACAAAATCTATCTTTATCCTGACTCCGTGAGCTCTCACCTGTGGTGCAGGTGAGAGCTTACCAATTTCCAATGCTTTTTCGTCACGGATTCAGGTTTATGTCTACGCCCACAACCATCTCTATATGCTGCCTGACCAGATCCCAGCGAGCATCACTGATCCAGCTTATCAAGTCAACATGGAGAAGATCTGCAAACATTTTTTTCCGTTCCTCGGCAGTATCACATGCTTCCATGACAACAGAACGGAGAGTTCCCATCAGTTCGAGCAGGTATGCGTACTCTACTCCGTAGAGTTCTTCAAGTTGATGACGAATCATGGCGGCTACAGCAGGGCTGTTACCATGGGTGAACACGGCAAGGGTAAGATCTCCCTGCCGCACCACGGCAGGGACATGAAAAGTACATCTCCGGGGGGCATCAATCACATTAATAAGCAGACCAAGCTGTTTGGCATCACGATATATCCTCTCCTGAACCTCCGGAGAATCAGTGGCAGCAAAGACAAGAAAAGCCCCATCCAGATCCCCCTGTTCATATTTTTTTTTATACCATTTGCATTTATTATTGCTATCAACAAGAGCGGCAAGGGCCGGTGTGGCCTTCGGACTGACAAGACAAACCCTGGCTTTTTCGATGAGCAGAGCAATAACCTTTCGCTCGGCAACCTTACCGCCGCCGACCACAACGCAGAGTTTATCCGCTATATGCAAGCCAACTGGATACATTTTAATTCAAGATTTGCAGTCTGAAGTTAAAAGGGCTGTCCCCTGACACCTGTTACCGGTGAATCAATCTGGTCAGGAGAATTTCCTTGTCTTCCTCAAGGCTCTTCAGCTTCTTTTTCTGAGCCGAAATAAGATAATTTTCAGATGCCATCTCCAGAAAAGGCTTCAAACTCTGACGCCGGACATCATGGGCGAGATAGACCGTACCATCGGGCTTCAAAGCCTTGTCAATAATTGCCAGTAATGGCTGAAAAAATTCTTCCCTGAACAGAATCTCCGCCCCGATAATAATATCGTATTGTTCCATTTCCGGTGGATTCAGCCAGTTGAGAAGAAGGAAAGAGACATTATTCAAAGCACTTGCCGCCGCACTGACCCTGGAGAAATCAAGAATCATTTCTTCATAATCGCTCAGCACCACTTCGCAGCCACAGGATGCAGCAGTTAATCCCGGAGCAGCAAGTCCTGCTCCAAGCTCCAGGACAGTGGTTCCATCGGCAAATCGTCGCTGACCAATAAGGCCTGAGAGAACTATGGCCGCTTCCCACAAGCGGGTCCAGAACGGGAAAGAAGAGGGATCATCGAGGGGATTTTTCCCATCCAGAACCTGCTCAAGATCGGTAATCTTAAGCAGGTTAAGCCTGAGATCGGCTACTGAAAACGGCTCAAAGGCAACAGCATACTTTTTTTTTATTTTCTGATAAATTTCCCGCTCATTTGCCGGAAGGGTTTGTGGATCCATTTTTTCTGTTTTTATAACTGTTTCAGGCAGGTTCTAAAATCTGCCGGTAAGCTGAAGCAACAACGAGACAGGTACACCTCCCCTGCCCCCTGCAATTAGACACCTATAGTTCTATTCAGCGGCTTTCACCGTAGTTACCATATTTTTTATCTGTTTGCATTCTTTACTTGGCAAAGATCAGGGTAAATTTATACTGATTTTCAGGTTGCAGGTGTGAGGTACCCCTGTTTTGCCACTGACCACGGTGCTAACCATGTGGTCAGTGGCAATATACATGTAAACTCCCAGGGTGTGTGTAGATTCTTGCATGCCCATTTAGTCACTGACAAGATTGACGGTACCAGGAGATTTAGAGTTGACAAATAATTTCATATTGGCTAAACAAATAAAACCCTGCTAAGTCACATATTAATACGGGAACGATTATAATATTTAATTCTTAAATTAAATCTGATATGGAGCAATACCATGGCTACGCGTGAAGAGCTTGAGGGAAAATATGACGAATGCCAGGAAACCCCTGATTATGTGGCGGTGGCCATAGGAGCCAGGGAACTGGGGGATAATGAATGGGCGGTTGAGCTGTTTGAAGAAGGCGAGGAATGGGCGGCAACCGCCCAGGATTTTCTGGCCCTGGCAAATGGGGCCCGGATTGTCATGGAAGATGAGGCCAAGGCAGCAGAATTTTTTGAGCAGGCAAAGGGTGTATGCATGAATGCCGGTGAGCTGACAGACCTGGCTATGGCAGCGGCTGAAAGCGGGCAGAAAGAAGTCGCCAGGGAAATGTTTGAAGCTGCTGCGGACAAGGCTGTCAAAGCCCAGGATTTCTTAGGGCTTGCCAAGAAAATCAATGAATCTCTCGGCGATAAGGAGCTGGCAGCGGCAATCAGTGCCAAAGGCAGGGATAAATGTAAAACTCCGGCGGATTTTGCTGAACTTGCCAGGGGGCTGCTCAAGGATTTTGATGATGGTGAGCAGGCAAAGGAGGTACTTGTTGCAGCGGTTGACTCCTGCAAAACCGGTGCTGATTTTGCTGCCCTTGCTGCAAGTGCCGGGGAGCTTTTTCCGGACAGTGACCTGGGGCGGACCTTATATAAATCGGCTGTGGAGAAGATAACATCGGGTCTGGAGCTGGGAAGTTTGGCAAAAGAAGCAGTTGCCGCCCTTGGCGACAAGAAGTATGGTCGTGAACTTTTTAATCAGGCCAAGGACATGCTTGACAATGGCGATGATCTTGTGAAACTCGCTCCCATGGTGCAGGAATCCCTGGATGATAAAGAGCTTGTTTTGCAAATATATAAAAAATCCGGAGAACATTATTCTTCCTGCAAGGATTTCATCAAGCTCGGTGAAGCTGTTATTAAGGATACCGACAATAAAGAGTATGCCGGACAGGTATATATGAAAGCAGCGGAAAAAGCTCCTGATGCACCAACGCTTGTCATCATTGCCGAGAAACTGGCCGATGAAACAGGTGATGGTGATGGTGCCGTTACAGTTCTCCATCTTGCTGAAAATGCCGTAAAAACCAACCCTGAATTTGATAAAATGGCTGAAGCTGTTTTAAAATACGGCAAAGAGCAGCAATGGTTAGATGATATTCGTCTCCAGAAAGAGAAACGCAGCGAATACAGAAAACTCTACGATGAGTTTATCAAACGGGAGCAGGCTGCCCTTAACGGGGTAACCCTTCGTAATCTTGGCCATGATGTCATGGTGGCCACCGATGATCATCCGTATGTCCGCAAGCTCTACACCAATGCGGAAAAACAGACCCGATTCTTTGAAGAATATATAGAGTTGGCCTCTTTTATAGCCGGCGATCTTGATGATAAAGCCTGGGCCATGCATATTTACTCTGACTTACTTAATAATACTGATGAATTTGCTAAAAGAAAAAGTATCGCCGCGGCAATAATGAAAAATATTCAAGATGTGGACAGTGTTCGGGATATTTTCAGACAAGTGGAGGAAGAATCCGCCGGTGCATCCGACTACATCAAACTTGCAGTCACGGTCCAGGCGGTTCTTGGTGATGAAGGATGGACAAGAGACCTTCTCCAGTCCGCCCATATAGATTGTAAAGATTATTTTTGTCTACTCACCCTGACCGGTAAGGTTTTACAGACTCTTGGTGACAGACAATGGGCAGAAGAGATTTATAAAAAAGTTGCCGGCCAGCATCCGGACCGCTACAAATCCGAACATCTTTTTCGGATTATCGAGTTTCAGACCGGCGACGAAAAACTT